>CADBPF010000091.1 GCA_902796545.1 uncultured Ruminococcus sp.
ATATTATACGTGCGCAGCCCCGCTTCCACGTGGCCGACCGGGATCTGCTCATAGAACGCCGCAAGCGCGGTGGCAAAGGTCGTGGTGGTATCGCCGTGGACCAGCACCGCGTCCGGACGGACCTCTTCCAAAACCGCTTTGATCCGCTCCAAAATGTTGACCGTGATATCGAACAGGGTCTGCTTTTCCTTCATGATGGACAGATCGTAATCCGGGACCACCGAAAAAGTGTTCAGGACCTGATCGAGCATCTGCCGGTGCTGACCGGTCACGCAGACCACGACTTTCGCGTCCTTACGCGTTTTCAGTTCGTTGACCAGCGGGCACATTTTGATCGCTTCGGGACGCGTCCCGAAGACCAACATAATCGTTTTCACTCTCGTTCTCCCTTCTTATCAGAAAGAATCGTCTTGCAGCAATTCTTTCCACAACGTGATCAGATTCCCGTAGGCGTATCGGGCGCAAGCCTTCAAATTCGGCTCGTACAGCTCTTTGGCGCGGGTGAAATAATACAGATAGCTCTCCGCGAGATACTTTTTTAAGGCGCCGAACGACGCCGCACCCTCGCTTTGCTCGTAGCAGAAGCCGAGGCGGCACTCGCGGATCAGCTGATACAGCTCGCTGTCCAGACCCTCGCCGAGGGCAATGCCGATCACGGGCTTTTGCATCAGAATCTGCTCATAGAGATGCAAGGGCAAGGGGCTGTGGAAATCTTCAAGATCTTTCGCGGAAGCGATCAGCGCCTGCGCGCTTCTCTGCGCCGCCAAAAAGCGCGCGCGGCTCTGCGCGCCCATATCCCGGACGTGCGGGGAAAGCCCGAATTTTTCCGCCGTTTCCAGGCAAAACGCGGTGTCCTCGCTCTTGCCGTAGATCGTAAACGAAAGCTTTTCCCGATCCATGCGCCGTTCCGCGATCAGCTCGCTTACAGCGCGGAAGACCGGCTCCCATTCGTCGGGATCGTGCCGCTCGTCCGCTACCGCCAGGATCCGGAAAACATTCGGGTCCTGCTCCTGCGCCGCAAAGCGCCGCACGAGTTCCTTCATAAGATCCTCCGGGTCGTAGCCCTGCGGGATCACGCGCACCAGAACGCTGCGTTTCGAGAGCGTTTCCAGCGCCTTTTTCAGATTCTGATCCGCCGCGGTGCAAACGCCGCAATGCCGGATCACTTTTTTCAAAAGTCTGCGGCGATACGCGTTCCAGAGATGCGGATCCGTCGGATCCTGAAAGCGGCAGAAATCCGCGATCCAAAACACGTTCGGATGCGTCTTTTTATATTCGAGCGCCGCCAGGTGATTGGATAATTCGGGATCCGTGGAGATCAGATAATCGAAGCTTTCCTCGTCTTTGGCCGCCGCGTATAAGCGGGAAAGAAAGGCTTTGGCAAACGATTCGTTGCGCCATGCCGCGCGGATCGCGGAAAGCGTGCGGCGGATCGCGCGCAACAGCCGGAAAAAGAGGTTGCCGCCCTTCCCCGGATCGTCGGCTTTACTACGGATCGGACGCGCGGCTTTCAGATCCCCGCGCGGCATGGCGCGATAGATCCTGCCGCAGCTTTTCAGATCCTGCCGCAGCAATTCGTCCGTTTGAAGGACCCGGCGTTTGGTCACCACGGTCACGGAATAGCCGCTTGCCGTCAAAAACTTCGCAAGCTTCGTCGGCCGCACCGCGCTCGGCGTGGCTTCCGGAGCAAAATGCTCGGCAAACAGCAGTACCTTTTTTCCCATGCGACCCCTTTTATCGTTTCGAGAACGATCCGTTCGCCGTCGTCCGCTTGATCGGAACCGAACGGTTAAATTACGTGCGATATTTTCGCTGATAGCAGGCGCGCGCGTAGTCGATCCACGCTTTTGCGATCGCGGCGATCGTGTGGCGCGCGCGTAGGCTTTGCGCTTCGTTTGCAAGGCGTTTTCGCAGATTTTCATCCTGCGCGAGGCGTTTCATCGCCTCCGCCAGCGCGTCGGCGTCCTCCGCCGGCACGAGCAGGCCGTTTGTCTCGTTTTCGATCAGTTCCGCCGGGCCGTTCGGGCAATCCGCGGAAACGCAGGCAAGCCCGCTCGCCATGGCTTCTAAAAGCGTGTTCGGCATCCCCTCGCTGCGCGAGGACAGCACGAATACTTCGCAGGCTTTGACTTTGGAAAAGGCGTGCAGATCCGCGCCCGCAAGCGTAACGCGGTCTAAAAGACCCGCCCGGTCGATCTGCGCCTGCAATTCCTCGCGCTTGGAGCCCTCGCCGTAGATGATAAGCGACCAGTCCGGCAAGTCGGGCGCGATTTTGGAAAACGCGTCGATCAAAAGATCGTAGCCCTTCACGCGCTCCAGTCTGCCGACCGCGGCAAAGCGCTTTTCTTTTGACTGCGGCGACGGCTCGAACACGTCCGGATTGCAGATCGCGTTCGGGATCACCGTGCCCGTCGCCTGCGTTTTTTCGGGATACGCCCGCATGGCGCGCTCGGTCTGGAACACGAATCCGTCCGCGGCGGTGCTTTTCCGGCGCAACGCCTGATCGCGCTTGGTGTTGTGATAGAGCGGATTGGAACGCTCGGCGCCGATCACGACGGCGCGGCAAGACGCTTTCTGCGCCGCAACGCACACGTTTAAGTGCGTTTTATTCATGCAAAAGACGATATCCGGCTTGACTTCCCGGAAGATCCGGCATAAGGCGCGATACAATTTGAAGATCCGGCGCACCACGTTGCCGCGGTTGTCAAAGCCGAGCGGCAGATAGCGCACGCGCCCGTCCAGTTCATAAAACGGCTTTTCGTCGGTGTACTGGACGATCGTGATCTCGTGTTCGCGCACCAGCTCCGCGCTCAAAGAGGCGATCGTGCGTTCGATCCCGCCCGCGTTCATGGAGTAATGGTAAAACAGGATCTTCATTTTTGCGCCTCGCTTGCGGCAAGATAAAAACCGGTCAGGCGTTCGGCAAGCGCGCGCACGTCGTAACCGCTTCGCTCAAAAAGCGCAAGCTCCGCGCCACGCGTATGCGTGCGCGACGACAGCACTTTTTCCGCCCAGAGCGCCGGATCGGCGTTGATGGAAAGCGCCTGTGCGAGGTCGGATAACACGACCTCCGGCGCGATCGTATCGGAGATAAAGCACGGCAGACTGGCCGCCTGCGCTTCCAAAACGGATCCGGGCAGCCCCTCGTAAAACGAGGGAAACACGAATGCGTCCGCCGCGCAAAGCAGCTCCGGGATATCCTTGCGGCTTCCCAGAAAGCGGATCGCGTCCGAAAGCCCGAGCTCGGACGCATACGCGGTGAGCGCCTCTTTGCGCTCGCCCTCTCCCGCCAAGAGCAAAACGGAATCCGGCTCGCGGTTTTGGATCACCTGAAAAATGCGAAACAGATATTCGTGGTTTTTCACTTTTCTCAGATTGCCGACGTGCAGGATCGTAAACGCCTCGCCGAGACCCAGCGCGCGTCTGGTATTTTCGCGCTTTTCCGGATCGAAAGCGAATTTTTGCGCGTCGATCGCGTTGGGATAAAACTCCACTTTTCCCGCGCTGCAGGCGCGCGCGCCGAACAGCCATTCGCCCGCTTTCCGGGACACGGCGAAACGGTGCGTGGGCGCGGAGGCGAATAGATGCTTGACAAGATCCTTAACGAGATTTTCCCCGGAACGCCCGGCAAGCGCCGTGCGGGAATGCGCGATGCGCACGGGAACGCCCGCGCGTTTTGCGCCCTCGCAAACGAGCCCGCACCATTGATTCAGATGCGTGTGCAGGACGCGGTATTCCGGATGAGCGCCGCAAAAGCGCGCAAAACGACCGGGGATCCCGAAAGCCTGCCCGATGCTCAAAGGATCCTCGTAATAGACCTTGCCGCCGAGGGAAACGATCTCTTCATCAAACTGTCCCGGCTCTTTGCGGCAGGTATAAAAGTCGAACTGCACCTTACTGCGATCGAGCACGCGATAGAGATCCATGAGCCTGCTTTCCAGACCCGCGCGATTCATCTGCGTGACGACCTGCAGGACGCGAATAGTCTCTTCTTTCACAGATTCTCCTGATACCACTTGATCGCAAGCTGGATGCCGGATGCAAAATCGTATTCGGGGTCGTAGCCGAGCAGTCTGCGCGCTTTGGAAATGTCCGCGTTGGAATGCTTGATATCGCCCTTGCGGTCCGGACCGTAGATCGGCTCGATCTGCTTGCCGAGCGCCGCGCAGAGCGTATTGTAAATATCGATCAGGTATTCTCTGCCGCCGTAGGCGACGTTGAACGCCTCGCCCGCCGCTTCTTTGGGCGCAAAGCAGGCTTTGAGGTTGGCTTCCACCACGTTGTCGATATAGGTGAAGTCGCGGCTCTGACGCCCGTCGCCGTTGATGGTCGGACGCTCGTCGCGCAATAACTGACGGATGAATTTCGGGATCACCGCGGCGTATGCGCCGTCCGGATCCTGTCGGCGGCCGAACACGTTGAAATAGCGCAGACCCACGGTCTCCAATCCGTAAAGCACGGTATAGAGGCGGCCGTATTCTTCATCGACGCGTTTGGTAAGCGCGTAGGGCGACAGCAGCTTGCCCTCCTGCCCTTCCGTTTTCGGCAATACGGGATGATCGCCGTACACCGAGGAAGAAGACGCGTACACGAAGCGCTTGACCCCGTTCTGACGGGAGGCTTCCATCATGTTGAGCGTGCCGCGAATGTTGATTTCCTCATACAAAAGCGGAAACTCGATGCTGCGCGGAACGCTGCCCCACGCCGCCTGGTTGAGCACGTAATCCACGCCCTTGGTCGCTTCAAGACAGGTATCCAGATCGCGGATATCGCCTTTGATGAAGGTAAAGCGGGGATGGTCGGCAAAGCCTGCCATGTTTTCTTCTTTGCCGGTGGAAAGATTGTCCAGCACGCGCACCGTCGCACCCAGCTCCAAGAGGCGTTCCGCCAGATTGGAACCGATGAAACCGGCGCCCCCGGTCACAAGAAAAGTACTGCCCTCCGGAATCGTTACGTCGCGATAGCTCATAGTCGTCCCCCTTGATTATCGGCCGCCGATCGCCCGATCGCCGACCCGTTTTTCAATAGCGCGGCATACGCCGCCCGCCGTGCGAGCGCGCGTGCGCTGCGTCCCGCAATCCATACGGATTTATTATACCATAGATTTTTCAACTTGCAAGTGATTTTCCCGTTTTCGGCGCGGCGATTACACGATCCTCTGAAAAGCACGTTGGAACGTGAAATTGCTCTCTAACTGCCCAAACGCGGCGTACCGGGAATTAAAAAAAGCAGCCCGTACGGCTGCTTTTTCTTTTTTCGTTTTACGGGCGGATCAGGCTTTCAAGCGTTTCAAAGAGGTTTTCCGGCTCGACCGGCTTGGAAAGGTGCGCGTTGAGCCCCGCCTGCAGGCTGCGCTGTACGTCCTCGTCGAACGCGTTGGCCGTCAGCGCGATGATGGGGATGGTCTTTGCGTCGATCCGATCCATCGCGCGGATCGCCTGCGTTGCCTCGAGCCCGTCCATTTCCGGCATCCGCATATCCATCAAAATCGCGTCGTAATAGCCGTCCGGACGCTCCCGGAAGGCCTCCACGGCAAGCTTCCCGTTTTCGGCATGTTCCACTTCCATCCCGCGCATCTGCAGGATCATACGGATGATCTCCGCGTTTACCGCGACGTCCTCCGCGAGCAGGACGCGCCTGCCCTTCAAGTCCACCTTGTTGCGCGCGTTTTTCGCTTTCAGGGCAAACGCCTGTCTGAACTGCTGGAGCACGCTGTTTGCCTGCAGGGGTTTTGCGATGAAGCTGTCCACGCCCGCGCTCGCGGCGTCTTCCAGCACGTCGTCCCAATGGAACGAGGTCAAAATCACGATCGCGGAATCAAAGCCGATGATATTGCGGATCTGCCGCGTGGTCTCCAAGCCGTCCATCTCCGGCATTTTCCAGTCCACCAAAATGAGATTATACGCTTCTCTTCTGGCGTTTTTCAGTTTGATCGTTTCCACGGCCTCCGCGCCGGAAAGCACGATATCGGAAGCGACCCCCGCCTTTTCCAGCTCCATGCGGGCGTACTCGCAGGAGACCGGGTCGTCGTCCACGATGAGCACGCTCATTTCTTTGGGATTGATCTCGTCGATCTCGTCCAGCTTCTGTTCGGAGTCCGCGAGCGTGACGGTGACCGTGAAGGTCGTGCCGACGCCTTTTTTGCTTTGCACCCGGATATCGCCGTTCATCATTTCGACGATGCTTTTCGTGATGGACATCCCGAGTCCGGTGCTGCCGTATTTCGTTTTGCTGGAGAGATCTTCCTGGCTGAACGGCTCAAAGAGCTTCGGCAGAAACTCCTCGCTCATCCCGATGCCCGTGTCCGCCATCGTGAAGCGGAACACGGATTTTCCGTCGTAATGCGTCACGCGCTCGATCAAAAAGTCGATCCGACCGCCCTCTTGGGTAAATTTGACGGAGTTGCCGAGGATATTGATGAAGATCTGCTTGAGCTTCATATCGTCGCCGATATAATACTCGTCCGTTTTCCCTTTGATCTCCCAATGCCACGTTAAGCCCTTGTCGCGGCATTGCCCGCCGATCATCACGTTGATCTGTTCGAGCAGCGCGGGCAAGGAAAAGACCTCGCGGCGGATCATCATACGCCCCGCCTCGATGCGCGACATATCGAGGATATCGTTGATGATACCGAGTAAATGATCCGCGCTCGTGCCGATCTTTTCCAGATATTCGCGCGTGGTGCCGGAAACCTCCGGATCGTTGAGCGCGATCCTGTCTAATCCGATGATCGCGTTCATCGGCGTGCGAATCTCGTGGCTCATATTGGATAAGAAGACCGTTTTCGCCTTGTTTGCCACCTCGGCGGCGGAAAGCGCGTCGCTGAGCGCCTGGCTCTGCGAGAGCGTGCGTCTGGTTTCCGCGTCCACGTCGGTAAATCCCATGCCGATCGCGTGCACGATATGGTCTTCGCGATCCTCGGGGTGCCGCACGCCCGCCATCCGCACCATTTCATAGGATTCCTGACCGTTGCGGCGGATCATATAACGAAAGGTGACGATCCGTTCTTTTTCCAAGCCCTTGCGCACGGTATCCGGATCGATAAAGCGCAAAAACGCGTCGCGGTATTTTTCGGTCACGAAGCGCTGCGCGTAAGAACCCATGGTTTCCTTATACGCGAACCGTTCGCCCTGCTTCAAGCCCTGTTCGATCTGGGTATGCGGCTGATAGCACACGCCCTCGTCGCGGTCGAGATCCACGTAATACACGCTGCGGTAATCCGAGGAAAGCGCGGTGATCAGTTCGTTCTGCTGCGTTCGTTGTTGTTCCTCGTGCAG
>CADBPF010000092.1 GCA_902796545.1 uncultured Ruminococcus sp.
ACGACCTGCGAGAGCGGACGCAGCTTTTCCAAGGTCTCCGCGTCGGTGGAATAGCCGGTCTTGGTCTTGCGCGCGTGCGGCAGACCGAGCTTTCCATATAAAAGCTCGCCGAGCTGTTTGGGCGAATTGAGATTGATGCGCGCGCCCGCCTCGGTATAGATCCGCTCCTCGAGCGCGTCGATCTTTTCTTTGAGCCGGATGCCGTAGCTCAAAAGCCCCGCGCGGTCGAGCAAAAAGCCGCAGCGCTCCATTTTGCAAAGCACCTTCGCCAAAGGCAATTCCGTGGTCCGGTACAACTCGAGCGCGCCGCTTTGCGCGAGCGTTTCTTCCAAAACGGGACGCAGGCGCAGCATACAGGACAGCTTTTTATCGATCGCCGCGCCCGGCGGCAGTAAGGTGGACAAAAACGCGGCGCAGGCGCGCTCCAAGGTCGCCGACGCGCTCTCGTACACGTAGGCGGCGAGCAGCACGTCGAATTCCACGCTTACCTGCTCCGGCGCGCCGTGGTCGAACACGAAATGATAATATTCTTTCGCGCCCGCGGTCAGAACGCGGGCACTCGCCGCAAATTCGCAAACGCGCTCGTCCGGCACGAAAACGGTTTCCTTTGCGTCGGACGCGTACAGACGACCGTCCGCGATCAGCACGGCGTACAAGCCCTTGCCGATCGAATGGAGCGCGGGGTATTCCTTTGCCTGCTCCGGCTCGTTTTCGGTTTCGTCGGAAGACGCGAAAAGCGATACCTGCCCTTTTTCGCTTGCCGGTTTTTGCTTCGGCGGCGCTTTTTCATCGGTCGCCCGCGGCAGATCCTGCGGCGGGCGGTCCAGACCGAAAACGGAAAACTGCCGGACAAATTCAAATTTCGTAAAGAGCCGCGTGAGCGTTTCGCGGTCGATCTCTTTTTTCCGGAAGAGCTCCGGATCTTCAAGCCCCGGCACCGTGCGGCAGATCGTGGCAAGCTCCTTGGACAAAAACGCGTTTTCTTTGCTCTCCCGCAGTTTTTGTTTCAGAGAATCGGAAAAGTCCCAGGCGCTCTCGTTTGCGTAAAGGTTTTCGATCGTGCCCCAGGCGCCGATCAGCTTCAGCGCGCCCTTTTCGCCGATGCCGCGCACGCCGGGGATATTGTCCGAGCCGTCGCCCGCGATCGCTTTGAGATCCACAAGCCGGATCGGGTCCAGACCCTCGTAGTTTTCCCGGAAGACCGCCGGGGTATAGGCGATGTCCGCGCCCGTGGTGCAGAGCATGACCGTGGTCTTGTCGCTGACAAGCTGCAGGGAATCGCGATCCCCTGTGACGAGTACGGACTCGATCCCGTTTTGCTCCGCGACGGCGCTTGCCGTGCCCAGCAGATCGTCCGCCTCGAAGCCCTCGCGCTCTAACACGCAGATGCCGAGTGCGCTCGCAAGGTCGCGGGCGTACGGCATTTGCTCTTTCAATTCCTCCGGCGTGGGGCGGCGGGTCGCCTTATAGCCCTCGTAGCGCAGATGCCGGAAGGTCGGCGCGCTCAAATCGAACGCCGCGATCGCGTAATCCGGCGCCTGCGCGTCCAAATGCTTCTTTACGATGTTCAAAAACCCGAACAGCGCGTTGGTGTGCAGATTGTCGCGGGTCGTCAGCGGACGCACCGCGTAAAAGGCGCGGTTGATGATGGAATTTGCGTCGAAAACCAAGAGCTTTTTCATGCTTCCTCCCGATGACACAAGGGGCAGGCGTCACAATGCGGATTGCGAGCCGAGCAGCATTCGCGGCCGAACAGCACCGCGCGGTGGCAGAAATCCGAGCGGTCGGCGCGGCGGATCAGTTGATCCAGCGCCTTTTCCACCTGATGCTGATCCTCGCTTTTCACAAAACCCATGCGATTGGAAAAACGGATCACGTGCGTGTCCGCTACGATCGCGGGCTTCCCGAACACGTCGCCGAGCATGAGATTGGCGATCTTCGTGCCGATCCCGGGCAATTCCAAAAGCTCCTTTTGCGTTTGCGGGATCTTACCGTCGAAGCGGTCCAAGATCATCCGCGCCATCGCGATGAGCTGGCTTGCCTTGGCGCGGTAGGTGCCGGTGGAATAGATTAAGCTTTCCAGACGGCTCTGATCCGCGGCGGCAAGGCTTTCAAGATCGGGATAGACACAAAACAACGCGGGCGCGACGAGATTCACGCGGCGATCCGTGCATTGGGCGGACAGGCGCGCCATCACCAAAAGCCGATACGGGTCTTTTCCGTATTCGAGCGCGCACAAGGCGTCCGGATACCGTTCTTTGAGGCGCGCGTTTATAAAATCTGCGCGTTCTTTTTTTCCGCGGGGCAGTTCCTTGAAGCGGGGACAAAGCGGGACGGACATAAGCGTTTGCCTTTCCTGTCGATTTTTGTTATAATGATTATAACACAAACTGCGGCGTTTTGTCTGCCGGAAATCCGGTTTTTTCAGGCAAGAAGGATCCCCATGACGGAAGAATTTTTTACCAGCGAACGGATCGACCGTTACGCGTTTTTGCCGTTTACGGCGTGCGAGGTGACGGACAAGGCCCGTCTGGATCGCATTTTGCAGGGCAAACCCTGCCGCGCGGTCTGCGTGTTTCTGATCCCGTACCGGGTCGAAAGCGCCAAAGGCAATCTTTCGCGCTACGCGCACGCGCGCGACTATCATCTTTACTTCGAGGGTCTGTGTGAACGCGCGCAAGGGGCGTTTCCCGCGTTTTTGACCGGGCTTGCCGACCGCTCCCCGATCCACGAGCGGAGCCTTGCGCTCAAAGCGGGGCTCGGCGTGCGCGGCAAAAACGGCTTGCTCCTCAATGAGACCTACGGCAGTTTTTGCTTTATCGGCGTGCTTTTGTTTTCCGAATTGCCGCAGGACGCGGTCCTGCGGGGCCCGCTGCCCGCGCGCGACTGCGTCGGCTGCGGCGCCTGCCTTGCCGCCTGTCCCACGCAATGCCTGACCGATCCGAAAAAGCCCTGCCTTTCCGCGCTGACGCAGGCAAAGCGCCTGACGGAAGAGGAAGAAGAGCTCTTAAAGCGCTCCGAGCTGATCTGGGGCTGCGATCGCTGTCAGGAAGTCTGCCCCGTAAACCGCGGCGCACGGCAAACGCCGATCCCGTTTTTCAAAGAGGATCTGATCGAAAGCCTGACCGAAGAAAGCTTGAACGATCTGATCGAAACCGGCGAATGGGCGCGCCGCGCCTACGCCTGGCGCGGGAAAGACGTGTTGTTTCGCAATCTGAAGCTCTGCACGCGCGCGCGGACGCCTGATACGGATCAAACGTAAAGAACCTGTGTTTTCCGACAGATTTTTCAAGCCGAGGCAAAAAGAAGCCTTTACAAACTCTGCGTT
Organism: uncultured Ruminococcus sp.; assembly: GCA_902796545.1. Classification (GTDB taxonomy): domain Bacteria; phylum Bacillota; class Clostridia; order Oscillospirales; family SIG627; genus RUG14179. The sequence goes on from CADBPF010000092.1 coordinate 3,329, forward strand.
TCGGGGTACAATAAACGCACATTTCATTTTAGGAGTTTTTCCGGCATGAAACGAGTGTTTTCGCTGATTCTGGCCACCCTCACGGTCTTCTCATGGGCATTTTTCTGCCCGGCCGTGAGCGTTTTTGCCGAAACGAAAACGCAGACCGTGACGCTGGCGGATTTCGACGCGAAGCTGCGCCTGAACGTGAGCGCGCAGCTCTCCGGGCAAACGGTGCTCGACGCCTATCAGAAAGCCGTGCTCTTTTCCGATCGCGCGGATCTGACCGGCGCGGACGGCGCGCCGCGCGGCGATGAATCGGGACAGATCACCGTAAACGCGGGCGAGCGCGTAAAAGTGTACGCCCAAAACAGTTATCTTAAAATCTATACCGCGGTGATCCTGCAGGAAAGCGCCTCCGCGGCAGACGAAAGCACGCCGCTTTCCCAGCGCGAGGTGGACTACGAAACGCGCACCCTGTATCTTGCGCCGAACACCTCCTTTGCCGTCACGCGGGAAAGTGCCGGTCTTTGCATCGAACTGTTTTACGGCAGTATCGCCTGCGCCTATACCTCCGATCCCTTCCGCAGCGCTTCGATCGAATTGCGCTTTCCCGGCGCGCACGTGCAGATCCCGGAAGCGTATTTTGCCGTCGGAACGGATGCGGCGGGAGTCGGGTTTGTGCATCTCGGCGGAAACGATCCCGTGGTCTTCGAGGCGTCAAACGGCGCGCAGATGAGTTTACTTCAAAACGACGCCCTTCGCGCCGACAGTGTAGGCGACCCCGTGTTCCGCGCGCTCGATCCGGACGAGCTGCTCGCGATCGGGACGGGCGAGAACGAAGCGGATTCGATCCGCTTTTCCGCCCTGCTTTCCGCGGTAAAACAGCATTCCGCGATCGCGGACGGGCTCATTAAGCTTTTGGAAACCTTGGGCGATCACAAGCCGGACGTCAACTTTTATCTCAACGCCTGGGAGACCGCGCTCGATACGCTGGAGTGCGACTTTGCGCGTCAAAAAACCGATACGTCCGCCGTACCGGAAATTTTGCCTTTGGACGCGGAAACGTTTCGTTCGTTGTTCCGTCCGGCGGGCTTTGAATACGCGCTGGAAGCGATCGGCGAGTTTACCCCGCGGCTCTTGCGCCTGCCGGAGAGCGCGGCGGGTTATACCGTGACGGACGCGGGCAAAATCGTCCGGATCAGCCGCTTTGACGCGGATCCGGCGCTGGAGTTTTCGGTCCTGCCCGCGATCGCGCTCAGCGAGTCCGGCGGCAGTCTGATCGCCTCCTTCGGCGAAAAGAGCTACGATATCAGCCGCACCGACGAGGAGGGGCTCGTTTGGTTTTCGATCCCGAAAACGGATCTTTTGCAGGATCCGGACGCCGTTTTGAAGCTGCACTACCAAACGGAAAAGACCTTCCTTTCCCTGCCGCAGTCCTCGGCAAGCTACACGGTCGAGCCGAGCGAAAGCGCGCCCGTGGAAGTGCCGGCGGGCGAGCCTTACACCGTGACCGTGCGCCTGAACCGTGCGCTCGGCCGCGCGGAAAGCTTTTCCGCGATCCATCTTTCGCCGGACGACGAAGAGGGCGTGACCTTACAGCCGCAAGGGCTCTCCGGCGCGGCGAACGCCTATACGTTCACGCTGACCCCGAAGGCCGGCTTCAACGCTCTGTCCCTCTCCTACGACGCGGTCTTCTCTTTGGAGTTTGCGCGCGAACTGGATTCCGCATACGCCGCGCGCCTGACCGGCACGGGCTCGCAAACGCGCCTTGCCGCCGACGCGCCCTTTGCCGTGCGGCTGACGCAGACCGAGCCCTGCGAATTGATCCCCGTGGTCTTTTTGCAGGACGCTCTTTCCACCCGCGTCTTATCGGACGACGGCTACGGCAACTACGTTTGTCCCGGACTCTATGCCGACAGTAAGCTTTCCGTCACGCTCGGCTTCCCCGTGAGCTTGCCGGAAGAGTCTCCCTTATACACTGTGGTCCCCGAAGAAGGCTACTCCGCCGCCTACGCAAGAGAGGGCTCGTCTTACGCGTTTCGCGTGATCCTCTCCGAAAACGCGCCGCTCGGCACCTCGCTGATCGTGCGCGATTCCGGCGCGATCCTCACCCCCGGTGCGGACGGCGTGTACCGGATCGAGGAAGTGAGCGCGCCGATCAACGTGCAGATCTCCACCGGCGTGGCGTTCCAGGTCTTCTTGCCGACCGGCGACAACTATTCCGCCTCGCCCTACGGCGGCGATTCCACCACCGTGGTGGAAAACGGCTCGTTCCGCTTCACGCTCGACGTCAACCCCGGCGTGTCCTCCTCCCAGCTGATCGTGGCGGCGAACAACACCGTGCTGACCCCGCAGGGCGGCGTGTACGAGATCACCGGCATCAACCAGGATATTTACGTGACCGTGCGGCTCATTTCCTCGTTCCGCGTGATCCTGCCCACCGGCGACGGCTACAACGTGTTCGCCTACGCCAACAGCTCCACGACCGTTCTCTCCGGCGGCAGCTTCTCCTTCACGATCCAGACCGACGCGAGCGTGCGCGAGGGCAGCGTTCTGACCGTGACCGCCAACAATACCGTGCTCTATCCCTCCGGCGGCGTTTATACGATCAACAATATCCAGAGCGACACCTACGTGACCGTGTCGCTGCGCCGGATGTACGCCGTGCATCTGCCCGCCTCCGGCAGCCGCTATACCGTGAGCGCCTCTACGGATTCCGTGCTCTACGGCGAAAGCTTCACCTTTGCGATCAGCTCCGTTTCCGGCGAAAGCCTGACCGTGCGCGCCAACGGCGTGCCGCTTGCCGGCAGCGGCGTTTACACGATCCCGAACATTTCCTGCGATCAATACGTGAGCGTGGACGGCGACGACGTGAGCTCCTACACCGTTTCCCTCTACGGCTCCGCGACCGCCTTGAGCCCCGCAAACGTGCCGATGGGCGGCTCGTTCAGCTTCTCCGTGATCGCGGAAAGCGAGCCGAATATCTATCTTGCCGGCGCCGCCGGCGCCGCGACCCTCGTGCAGACGATCGCCGGGATCGACGGGACCAACACCTATCTCTACCAGATTACGGGCATCTATTCGAATCTGACCGTGAACGTTTCTTAAAGATTTCGGGGAGACCGATATGAAGAAAAAACCCTTCTGGATCCTCTTTTCCGCGATCCTTTTAGTCGCGGGGATCGTGCTGCTCGTGCTCTTTTTGCCGCGCGGCAAGAGCGCCGAGCTGTACGGCAGAGTGCTGTCCGTGGAACTGGACGGCAAGACCTATTTCGGAACGCCCGGCGGCGTTTGCGAAGGACCCGACGGCTCGATCTACGTGACGGATTCCGCCCTGCACGTGCTCTGGAAGCTCACCGAGCACGACGCCGAGATCGTGGCGGGCACGCTTTCAAAGCCGAATCACGACGCGAGTTTTGACGGCGCTTACGCCGACGGGGACGCTTTGAGCGCCGCCTTCGACACGCCGACCGACCTCGTTTCCTATCAGGACTGCATCGTGATCTGCGATACCGGAAATCACGTGCTGCGCCTGTACAATCCGAAAACCGAAACGGTCGTGACCTTCGCCGGGAACGGACGGGCGGAAAACAAAGACGGCGAACTGGAAGAAGCCTCGTTCGTTTCACCGGTCGGGCTCTGCGCGGACGACGCGGATAATCTCTACGTTGCCGACCCCGGCGCGCAAACGATCCGCCTGATCGATACCTACGGCTACGTGAGTACCTTTTTGGGCGAACACCACGGGTTTTTAGACGGCGGTTTCGAGGTCGCCTCGATCGCAAGCGTGACCGACGTGGATTACGCAAACGGCGTGCTCTATCTGATCGACGCCGGCAACTACTCTTTGCGGAAAGTGGAATCCGGCTCGCTTATCACCCTCGCCGGGACCGGTAAGATCCTCTACGCCGACGGCGACGCGCTCGCCGCGGGATTCGTGAATCCGGTCTCGCTCTGCGTCGAAAACGGCGTGTGCTTCGTCGCCGATACCGGCGCCGGCGCGATCCGCAAATACGAAAACAACGCGCTTTCCACCCTCCTCGCGTCCGACGGCAAGGCACCCCTGCCCCAAAGCCCGCGCGGGCTCTGCGCAGGCTCGAACGGCAAACTCTTCTGCGCCGACGCAAGCGCCCATTGCGTCTTTTGCTTTGAGCGCTGAACATAGTTTTATATAATTTAATTCTTCTATAATTCTTCCTTTTCTTTTTGGAAAAAGAAAAGGAAGCGAAAAGAAAAACTTCGGATTGTCGTGGATAGGTTTGCGCAGGACACCCAAAAGGTCGGTAAAAAAGATAACCGCGGTTCTTTCCCGCGGTTTTTCTTTTGCGTTTCTTTGCCTTTTCAACGGACGGGAGAAAGCGATCGGTTTTTGTAAGACCCCTTTTCCGTCAGCCTGCGGCTGACCGCTTCCCGCCCGGGGGAGACCTAAAAAAGCACTTTTATAAAAAAGCTTCCCCA
>CADBPF010000093.1 GCA_902796545.1 uncultured Ruminococcus sp.
GCAAACTCTTCGCCCACGGCTTCCAGCGCGACGCTGTCGCCCGTGAGAAGACTGTACTTACCGGGGTTGTTCTCGTCAATGACGCTGCCAATACCCTTCACGGTCGCGTTGACTGTGCCGCTTCCTTCCACCGTAACGATGAAGTTCGGCAGCTCCTCGCCGCGGGAGAGATAAGAGTTGGAAACGAAACCGTCGAACTGGTCTTTTGCCAGATACTGCGGGCCGCCTTCGACCGCGTTCGGGTTCGCGTCGCTCGATTCACGCCAGATCGCACTCGGTACCGGCGCGGGATTCGCGTAACGATGGACCCAGGTGCCGGTGGTGGACAAGGTGGAATCGCCCGCGGCGCTGTACTCCACGTTGTTCAACAGCACCACGTCGCCGGTCGCAAGACCCATGGCGTCAAACGCCGCGATATTGCGGTTGCCGAATTCCTGAGAGGCGTATTGGCTGCCGCCTGCGGTCATGTCGCGCCCTTCCAGGTGCATCGCCAAGATAAAACCTCCCTCCGAAACGGTCTCCGCCGCGCTGACCGCGGTCCCTTCGGAATAGATCGCGGAAATACGATACATCCCGGTATGACCGATGATCGGCAGAGCGACGATGCGCGTCCAGTTGCCCAGCGTCATCGCGTTGACGCTGTAGTCGGTCAGGCAATAGCCCGTTTCGGTAAACAGAATGGAGTCGTTCGTCCAACCGGACGCCGGATTGGTACTGGAGGAAGTATGACCGATATAGAGCTTATCGGTTTCGAGAAATTCCAGAGCGTTGACCGCGGAAACGATCGCGTTCTTATGATTATAGACCGTAACTTCGGTCAGCTCGGTTTCGTTCTCGTAGTCCTGCACCGCATTCTCGAGCGCCGCCCAGGAAGCCGCGGTGTAATACGATTCGTGCAGATCGTTGATGACCGCCGCCGCGCGATCCGCGGAAGAGGTGTCCACGATCTGCGGTTCCACAAAGGTGCCGAGCGAGGTGCCGACCGGCGTGCCCGCGGCGTTGTAGATATCGAACTGGTCGATCGTGACGTCGCAATAGCAGTTTCCGCCCATCGCCGGAGAATCACCCTTGGTGGCGTTGTGCGCCGGGCCGTTTAAGCAGAGGTTGAGCGCGTTACCGGTATTGGCCGCGTCGGTCGTGCGGTAATAGCTCGCAACGGTACCCAGGGTGGCGACGGAGGTGTAGGCGCCGAGGGTCGTATCATAATAGTAGCAATCCTGGTTGACGCCGTTGACGTAGAAATTGGTGGTCTTGTTGACCGCGTCGAAGCGGATCGTGTACCGGGCAAAATCTCTTAAGCCCGTGGTCGCGTCTTCGGGAATGCTAAAGAACCAGGTGTAAACGTTGCCGCTCGCCCAGGTGGAGCCGCCGCGCAGGGTATCGTTGAGCATAAACGCGGCGTTGGTGCCGAGCGTAGCGTTATCGTAGAGCACGAAAACGCCCTGGATCTCGTTTTTGAAATGCGTCGGATCGTTCACGTTGGGGCCGGGGCAGATCATCTGCACGACAAAGCCGCCGAACAGGATGCCCATGGCGCTCGGTTCCTGATCGCGCAAAACGCCCTCGTCGCCCATATAGGCGGCGCCGATGCGCGGCAGGTTATCGAACTTTGCGGCAAAGTCGATCGTGGAACCCGCGGCGTTATCGAACAGCATGTTGTTCGGGCTGGTGCCGAGCGCCCAGTTCGGACCCGAGGTCGAACCGACGTAGTTGGTGTTCGTGGTCGAGGAGTTCACGAGATGCATCGCGCCGTTTTCATAAGTTACGGTTGAACTGGTGTTACTCAACACGTAATTCTTGGTCGAAAGCGCCGCGAAGCTCGCGCCGTAAGACGCCGCCGCGCTCGAGCCGTCCAGACGGAAACGATAGCAGGGCCAGTTTCCGTTTACGGCTTCGGCGTTCGGCGTGTCGTAAGCAAGCACAGGTACGACAAGCGTCAGCACCATGAGCGTGCTTAAAAGAATACCGAGAACACGTTTCATAGTTTTTGTTTCCTTTCAAAATGATTTTCAAAAATCCGTTCATTTGATCCGTCCCGTTTTTGGGGACGCTTTTCCAAGTACATTATATAAGAAAAGCGGCAAATTTTCAAGAGAAAACTTGCCGCTTTGTTTTGGTGAATTTTACCTAAATTACGGGGCGATTTTTATGCGTTTTTCCCGTTTTTCTTTCCGCCGCGCTTTTTCGGGGCGGACGCGGGCGTTTTTTCTTCGTCCGCCGGCGCCGGCTCCGGCTGCCGCTCTTCTTCGGTTTCCGGCGCTTTTTCCGGCGCGGAAAGCGGCTTTTCCGCATCCGTTCCGGCAGGCTCTTCTTTTTTGACGGGCACCTCTTTTTTCTTCACCGGAGGTACTTTTTTCCCGGCGGGCGCCGGTAAAGGTACCGCGGCGCGCGCTTTTTTCTCATAGGACAGCAGCGTGTGGATCGCCACGGCGAGGATCGCGCCGAGGATCGGACCCAAAATAAAGACCCAGACTTGGTCTAAAGCCTCCCCGCCGACCAAGAGCGCCGGACCGAAGCTGCGCGCGGGGTTCACGCTCGTGCCCGTGAAATGGATCCCGAAAATATGCACGAGCGTCAGCGCAAATCCGATCACCACGCCGCAGATCGCGCCGTTTTCCGCTTTTGCCGTGACGCACAAAATCGTCAGAACGAACAGGCAGGTCAGAATCGCCTCGATCACCACGCTCAAGACCGCGTTCGGGGCAAGCTGCGGGGCGTAAAGCCCGTTTTCACCCAAATGCTCCGTCCCGACGAAGACGCTCAAAATCGCGCTGCCCGCGATCGCGCCCGCAAACTGCGCGACGAGATAACCGAGAAAATCCCAGAATTTCAATTTGCGCTCCATCCAGAGCGCCAAAGACACCGCCGGATTCACGTGGCAGCCCGAGACCGGACCGATCACGTACACCAAAGCGCAAAGCGTCAGTCCGAAAGCGAGCGCCGTTAAAAAATACGCGCCGTCCGCCTGGTTTTTGTCGCAGCCGAGCACCACGGCGGTGCCGCAGGCAAACAAAACGAGTACCAGAGTGCCGAAAAACTCCGCAAAATACCGTTTGAACGATTCCATTGCGATCCTCCTTATTTCCAAATCAAACGTTCCCGCGTCCATTATACCGCAGAACCGAAAAAAAGAAACAGAAAAGCCGCAAAAAAATTTGCGGCTTTTTTGTTTGCTTTCCGATTATTCGTCGGGGTTGTCTTCGATCGGATCGAAAGGAACAGAAGCGCTCATCACGTCGTTTTCAGAAAACTCTTCTGCTTCCACCCGAGGGCTTTCGTACTTCTTCATGGAAACACTCTCCTTCCCATTTCAAAACCGTGTGGATTACTTTCCTAAGCGAGCACAGAGAAATGTAACATATTTTTTCTGCTTTTGCAAGTGTTTTTGGAAATTTTGAAAAATTTGGCAGAATTGCATAAAAACAATGCTATATTTTATTCATTTTTACTATCTTCCGGCGTGGTTTCCGCCAAAATCGCCTCTTCCGCCTTTCGGCGGCGGCGCACGATAAGAAACAGCGCCGTCACGACGAACGCTAAAACCAAACAGCCGCCCGCCACGATCAGCGTGACCGCAAGCGCGGGATCTCCCGTTGGGGCAGGATCCGCGCCGACCGCCGAAATTTCCCCGTTTTCCGGTACGGGCAAGGCGCCGTCCTTTTCAAGCTCCGATTCGTTTGGCGCGGGATCCGTGTCGGTCGAACTCAATCCGTCCGTGTCGCCATTGCTCACGGGAGTATCCGGATCGCTCGGCGCGATCGGCTCGTGCGTGCCGTCGTCCCCGCCCTCGGAGGGAGACGTTACGGCGACGGGATTGATTTCCGCCGCGCCGGACGCGTCCAGGCGCACCTCCAGCGATTCCACGGAAAAGACGCCGGACAGTTTTTCGTTATCGGAAAACCGGACGGCTTCGAGCAATTCCAACCCGATCAGCGCGGTTTTCGTCACACCCGGCTTTGCTTTCAGCCAGACCGAGCCGAGCACGCCCTCTCCCGCGACGGGGCCGGTGCCGCTTGCACCCAAAAAGATCAGCGGATACGAGTCGGTATCCTGCGGACCCATGCGAATGGAAAACTCCCCTAACGCGTCCCCGAGCTCAAACTTCTCCACGGAAAACGCGTCCCGGTCGTAGGAAAGCGCGATCCGGATGCCGCCGATATCGTCGGAAAGCTGCGCGCCCTCCCAGCAAAGATCGGCGCGATAAAGCCCGCCTTCTTCCGCGTTCAGATCCACGTACAAACGCTTACCCGCGCCGTGCGCGGAAAACAGCGTGCCTAACACGAGCGACCACAGCAACACCGCGGTCAGGAAAGACCGAATGATCCGTTTCATATCGTCCTCCTTTTCTGTTCCTTTTTATTATAACACAAGTCGCTGGCAAAAGGCAAAAAAAACGTCGAAATCCGGTAAATTTTCTTGACCGGAAAAAGCGAATTGTGCTATACTGAAAAAAACCCGCAGGAGGTAGCCCCTTGTTACGCATCGGCTTCGACAACGATCTGTACATCCAAAAACAGTCCGAACAGATCGCCAAGCGCATCGCCATGTTCGGCGGAAAACTGTATTTAGAGTTCGGCGGAAAATTGTTCGACGATTTTCACGCTTCCCGCGTGCTCCCGGGCTTTGCCCCGGATACCAAGATCAGCATGCTCAAAAGCCTCTCCCAGAACGCGGAGATCGTGATCGCCATCAAAGCGGGCGATATCGAGCGCAGCAAGATCCGCGGCGATTACGGCATCACCTACGACGAGGACGTGCTGCGTCTGATCGACGCTTTCCACGGCAAGGGACTTTACGTATCCAGCGTGGTCATCACCCAGTTCAAGGGTCAGGCCGCCGCGGAAACCTTCCGCAAGAAGCTCGAACGCAACCATATCCGCGTTTATTATCACTATCCGATCGAGGGTTATCCCTCCAACGTGGCGCAGATCGTGTCCGAGGAAGGTTTCGGGAAAAACGAGTATATCGAAACCTCCCGGCCGCTGGTCGTGGTGACCGCGCCCGGCCCCGGCAGCGGGAAAATGGCGACCTGCCTTTCCCAGCTCTATCACGAAAACCGCCGCGGCGTGAAAGCGGGATACGCGAAATTCGAGACCTTCCCCGTCTGGAACCTGCCCCTGAAGCATCCCGTGAACCTCGCCTACGAGGCGGCGACCGCCGATCTCGACGACGTGAATATGATCGACCCCTATCACCTGGAAGCCTACGGGAAACTCGCGGTCAACTACAACCGTGACGTGGAGGTCTTTCCGGTGCTCAGCGCGATCTTTGAAAAGATCTCCGGCGAATGCCCCTACAAGTCCCCGACCGATATGGGCGTGAACATGGCGGGCTTCTGCATCTCCGACGATCAGGCGGTCTGCAGCGCCGCAAACGAGGAGATCCTGCGCCGCTACTATACCGCCCTCGGCGACAGCCTGAAGGACTTGAATCCGGGAAGCGCGGCAAAGATCGAACTGCTCATGAAACAGGCGGGCATCACCACCGAGGACCGCAAGGTCGTTTCCGCCGCGCTGAACCGCAGCGCGGAAACCGGCGATCAGCCCGCGATGGCGATCGAGCTCGGCGACGGCAGGATCGTGACCGGCAAGACCACTTCCCTGCTCGGCTCGTCCAGCGCGGCGCTCTTAAACGCCGTGAAAACGCTCGCCGGGATCCCGAAAGAAACCCACCTCATCAGCCCCGACGTGATCGAGCCGATCCAGAAACTGAAAACCGGCGTGCTCGGCAACCATAACCCGAGACTGCACTCCGACGAGACACTCATCGCGCTCACGATCTCCGCGTGCAGTAACGAAAACGCCGCAAAAGCGCTCTCCACCCTCTCGCTGCTGCGCAACTGCGAAGCCCATTCCACCGTGCTCTTGTCCAGCGTGGACGAGAATACCTATCGCAAGCTCGGCATCCGTCTGACCTGCGAGCCGCGCTACCAGACCAAAAAACTCTTCCATAAATCATAAATAATACTGGATAAAATCACAGCCCCGCGAAGAGCGCGGGGCTGTGATTTTTGTTTGAATTTGATTTTGATTTTTTTATAGATCTTCCTTTTCTTTTTGGAAAAAGAAAAGGAAGCGAAAAGAAAAACTTCGTGGTGTCGTGGGCGAGTTGCGCAGGACACCCAAAAGGTCAGTAAAAAAGATAACCGCGGTTCTTTCCCGCGGTTTTTCTTTCTCGCTTTTTTACCTTTTCAACGGACGGGAGAAAGCGATCGGTTTTTTGGTAAGACCCCTTTTCCGTCAGCCTGCGGCTGACCGCTTCCCGCCCGGGGAAACCTAAAAAAGCACTTTTATAAAAAAGCTTCCCCATCAAGGGAAAACCCAAACAGACGCGCTTTTGTAAAAAAAGCGGCAGACAAAA
>CADBPF010000094.1 GCA_902796545.1 uncultured Ruminococcus sp.
GTTTTTTGCGGTCAACCGAGGGTAAACGCCGTTTCCAGCGCCAGGCGGATCATATCCGTAAATCCGCGCTCGCGCTCGTCGGTACTCAACTCCTCGCCCGTGATCAGATGATTGGAGATCGTGCAGATCGCCAGGGCGCGTTTGCGATAGCGCGCCGCGTTCAGATAGAGCGCCGCCGCTTCCATTTCCACCGCGAGCACGCCCATTTTCGCCCAGCGCGCGTTGGACTGATCCAGCTTCGGCAAGCCCTCCTCCTCCGAATAAAAATGATCGGAGGACAAAAGATTGCCCACGTGAAAGCGCAGATCCAGTTCGTTTGCTTTGGCGGCGCAGATCTGCAAGACCTCAAAATCCGCGCTCGGCGCAAATTGCCCCGGCAGGCGGAACACGCTTGCAAAGCTCGAATCGGTCGAGGCGCTCATGCCGAGCACGAGATCCCTGACCCCGATCGTTTCCTGAAAGGCGCCGGCGGATCCCACGCGCAGGATCGTTTGCACGTCGAAATCGCAGAACAGCTCATGGGAATAGATCCCCATGGAGGGCATCCCCATACCGCTTGCCATGACGGACACGCGCACGCCGCGATAAGAGCCGGTATAACCCGAAGCGCCGCGCACGTTGTTGACAAGCTTCGGCGCATCCAAAAAGTGCTCCGCGATGAATTTTGCGCGCAAGGGATCGCCCGGCATCAGCACGGTATTCGCAAAATCGCTTTTTTGTGCCGCGATATGCGGCGTCGGACAGTTTGGCATAGGCACCTCCTTTGGATTCTGCGTCTATTGTAACACAAGCAGATCAAACTGACAATCCCGGAACGCCGATCCAAAAGCCTTCGCGTTCTCGCGAAGGCTTTTTGGCGGAAAACACGGGATCATTGCGCCCAGACCGCGGGGATCACGCCGTCAAAGGGCGTCGGGACCGCGCGTTTGCTTTGATTCAGCCAGGGGATCCGTTCGCACAGCGCGTCGGCGTAAAGCCCCGCGAGCACGTACGCGCCGTAGTGGGAAGGATGCGTTCCGTCGTAGGTTACGCGCGCGTCGTTTTCAAAGGCGTACAGGCTTGCGGCCGCATAGGCGCCGCGCTCGGCTTTTGCCCGGGTCAAATATTCGACCGTCGTTTCCATCATCGGCAGATACGGAAGGTCGCACTCAAGAGCCAAATCCTGAAGCGCGTTGGCGTAAGGGACGTGCTTGGAATAATTCGGGTTTCCGAAATTTGCGCGGGTTTGATCGGATACGAAGCGTGTGATCGGCGACGCCAAAACCACAAAAACGCCCTTTTCCCGCAAAGGTCTGACGTAATAATAGTACAAAGCCGCCTGAAACGAGGGGCGATCCAGACCGTCGATGAGGCAGGTCCTTTCATCCGCGTCGTGCCAATCGAAGTCGATCCCGTGCGCCGGATCCGGGACCAGACTGCCGCTGTCGCTGTAATCATCTTTGCGGTTTTCGTCGTTATGACCGAACTGGATCACCACCCAATCGCCCGGCTTTGACTCTTGCAGGATCGTTTCGTATTTTGCGCGCGCCGTGCCGTTTTTGATCCCGGCATAGCTGATCGAGCTGTCTCCGCTCGAGCCGCCGTTATAGACCTTTACGTGCTCTCCGAAATAGGAGGACAGATAATAGCCCCAGCCCATCAGATCTCTGCCGTCGGACTGCGTTTGCACGACTTTTTCGCCATTCTTCCAAATATAATACTGATCCGCCGTGGAATCACCGATGACCCAGATCGTCCGCTCGGGCATGATCGGAAGATCAAGATCCCAGCCGGCGATCAGTTTGGCAAGCAGCGTGAGATCCGACAGATCCAAAACCTCGTCGTAATAAAGATCTCCGGCGGGAAAGCAAAAAACGCCGGGATCCGTCCACCCGGAAACGTGTTTTGCCAAAAGCGTGAGATCCTCCACGCCGAGTGTTTGATCCGCGTTCAGATCGCCGTACAAAAACTCCTCCGGCGCGCCATCGTCGGCCATTACCCCCGGCGAAAGCGAACCGCACAGGCAAAACGCCAGAATCAGGCACATCAACCGCAAAAAAACGCGCGCCCGCAGACCGGAATATTCATTCATATTTTCATAACGCTCCAATCAAAATTTGTGATACGTGATCTCGATAAAGCAAAGTATAAAGGATAAATTGTAACTTGTCAAGTTACAATGTTAATATATGGGTTATTTTTGTAATCTTGCAAGTTATAGAATCGTGTGGGCAGGATTGATACAATGATACTGACAGGGAGGTGCGCGATGGATATCCGTTGTATGGAATCTTACAAAAAGTTAGGGCTCAATATCGCCTATTACCGGAAAGCAAACGGTCTTTCCCAGGAAAAGCTTGCCGAACTCGTCGGGATCAGCCGGACCCACATGAGCCGGATCGAGACCGCGGAATGCGCGGTCTCTCTGGACGTCGTTTTTCTGATTTGCAGCGCGCTCTCGATCACCCCGGACAAGCTGTTTTCGTTCCGGGACTGAATCGGCGCTCCGCACGGTTTCATTATTGCAAAAGAAAAGTACCGGATCCGGTACCAAACGCTCGTTTTGTATAAAAAAAGCCGGTTCAAACCTTTTTCGGTTTGAACCGGCTTTTTGACGGTTCTATGCGATTTTAGCCGGGGCCTGTCTTACGTTGATCCGAACAGATCGGCGGAGAGGTAGCGGTCGCCCGTGTCGGGCAGCAGCGCGACGACGGTCTTGCGCGCGTTTTCCGCGCGGCCCGCTATTTCGATCGCGGCACACAGCGCGGCGCCCGACGAGATCCCGCAGAGCACGCCCTCGCAGACCGCAAGCTCTCTTGCGGCGGCAAACGCGTCTTCATCGGACACGCAAACGATCTCGTCGATGACCGTCGGATCCAAGACCTCCGGCACGAAGCCCGCGCCGATGCCCTGGATCTTGTGCGCGCCCGCGGCTTTCCCGGACAGGACCGCGCTGGTTTTCGGCTCCACGGCGATGAGGCGGAGAAGCTGATTCTTGCTTTTCAAAAACTTGCCCGCGCCCGTCAGCGTGCCGCCCGTGCCCACGCCGGATACGAACAGATCCACCTTGCCGCCGGTATCTTCCCAGATCTCGGGGCCGGTGGTCTCGAAATGCGCCTGCGGGTTGGCGGGATTGAAAAACTGCCCCGCGATCAGACTGTTTTCGATCTGCGCGTGCAATTCCTCCGCTTGGGCGATCGCGCCGCGCATCCCGGACGCGCCCGGAGTCAGCACAAGTTCGGCGCCGTAGGCGGCGATGAGCTTGCGGCGTTCCGCGCTCATCGTTTCCGGCATGACGACGATCAGCCGGTACCCTCTTGCCGCACACAGCGCGGCAAGCCCGATCCCGGTATTCCCGCTCGTGGGCTCGATGACCGTGCCGCCGGGTTTCAGGCGCCCGGAGCGCTCCGCGTCGTCTAAAATCGACTTCGCGACCCGGTCTTTCACGCTGCCCGCGGGATTGACGCGTTCCAGCTTCACGAGCAGTCTGGCGCCCAGCGCGTGCTTTTCTTCGATCCGGCACAGCTCCAAAAGCGGCGTTTTGCCGATCAGATCGTCCACGCGTTTTGCGACTTTTTCCATTTCGCTTCCGCTCCCGCTCACAAGAGTTTCGCCAGCTGCGCGTCGGACAGCGTGCTGACGCCGTTTTGTTTCAAGACGCTTTCCGCGTGTTCCGCGTCGTCCACGCGCAAAACCACGTAGGCGCTCGGCGCGCTCTGCGCCGTGAACGCGTACAGATACTCCACGTTGATCTGCGCCCGCTCCAGCACGCGCAAAACGTGATAGAGCGCGCCCGCTTCGTCGTCCATTTTAACGGCGACGACCGGCGTTTCGGTCACGATGGCGTAATCGTGCAGGGCTTCTTTCGCGCGCTCTGTTTCGCTTGCGATGATGCGCATGATACCGAAATCTTTGGTATCCGCGATGCTCAAAGCCCGCAGATTGACCTTGGCTTCGGAAAGCAGCCGCACCGCCTCCGCGAGGCGGCCGGGTTTATTTTCCAGAAAAACGGATAATTGAGTGATCGCCATGGCTTTCTCCTTTCTTTGCCCGCGTCAATCGTGCAGGCGGCGCTTGTCGATCACGCGCACCGCCTTGCCCTCGCTGCGCACGATGGATTTCGGCGCGACCAGGTGCATCTTCGCGCCGATGCCGAGCATCGTGCGCATGGCGGACTCCAACTGCTTTTCGCGCAGCTGGATATCCGCGACCTTATCGGAAAACTGTTCGGGATTGAGTTCCACGTACACGTCGAGCGTGTCGTTGTTGCGTTCGCGATCCACGACGATCTGATAGTTCGGCGTGTAGCCCTCGTTCAAGAGCACCGTTTCGATCTGGCTCGGGAACACGTTCACGCCGCGGATGATGAGCATATCGTCGCTCCTGCCCATGGGCTTGGACATTCTGACGTGCGTTCTGCCGCAGGAGCATTTTTCGCGCGTGAGCACGCAAATATCGCGGGTGCGGTAGCGCAGAAGCGGGAAGGCTTCCTTATCGAGCGAGGTGAACACGAGCTCGCCCTTCGATCCCTCCGGCAGGACCTCGCCGGTCTCGGGATCGATGATCTCCGCGTAGAA
>CADBPF010000095.1 GCA_902796545.1 uncultured Ruminococcus sp.
CCGATCACGTCCGACAGATGCACGCGGCTTTTGAGTTCCTGGATAAAGCCCGGATCAAACGCCATCATACCCCTCCTTTCCGTTTGCGTTTTCTTTGATAGTATTATACGACGCGGTTTTTCCTTTTTCTTTTTTTTCGTCAAAATTTTTGCGCCTCCTTTCGCGATCTGACAAAAGGAGGCTCTTTTTGACGCCCCGAAAACGCCGCGCGGCTTTTTTAAGAAGCGTTCAAACGCCGCCCTGCCGGGCGGCGTTTGGAAGCGGGGCGTAAACAAAGTTACGTAAACCGCGGGTCGGGCTTTGCCGTGACGACCACGCCGTTCAAATAGCAAAGCGGCGCGTCCTCCGGCGCGGGATGAAACGCGATCGACCAGGCAAAAAGCGCCTGATGGGAAAAGCCGCGGGTATCGACGCCATGGAAATCGCCGTATTTCGCGTCGCCCAAAAGCGGGCAGCCGACGTGCGCGAAGCTTGCGCGGATCTGGTGCGTTCTGCCCGTATGCAGGCGGATCCGGACGAGCGACACGCCGTCTTCGGTCTTCAAGACGGCGTACTCCGTGATCGCGGTCTTTGCGCCCGGGCGGGGAGATTCATACACGCGCACGAGCTTTTCCTTTTCCTCGCGCAAAAGAAAGAATCGGAGCGTGCCGGACAGGGGATCGGGCGTGCCGGAAACGAGCGCGAGATACTCTTTTTCGATCCGTCTGTCCCGGATCATTTGCGAGAGCGCGCGCAGAGCGGGCGCGTTTTTGGCGCAGAGCACGAGCCCCTTGGTGTTGCGGTCGATCCGGTTTGCCAGAGCGGGGGCAAAGGACTGCTCGGACGAAGGCTCGTATTCGCCTTTTTGATACAGATACGCTTTGCAGCGGTCGATCAGCGTGTGTTCCCGCTGAACCTCGTCCGCGTGGCAGGAAAGCCCCTCGGGCTTTTCGACGACCAACAGGTTTTCGTCCTCGTAGGCGACGCAAAGATCCGGGGCAAGCGATAAAAAGCTCTCGTCCGCGGGCGCGAAAAACTCGTCGCTCATATACAGAGAAAGCGTGTCGCCCGCGCGTAAAAACACCGAGCCGTCCGTACAATGCGCGCCGTTTAATTTGACACATTTTTTGCGCAGGTACTTATACAATAAGGAATCGGGGAGCGCGGTGCAGGTCTTTTTCAAAAACTTGTCGAGCCGCTGACCCGCGTCGTTTGCGCCGACTACGAGCGTTCTCATTTTTTGCGCGCCTCCAGCCGGTGGATCGGAAAGCCCTGAGAGGAAAAATTGCGTTCGTATTCCGTTTGGATATTGCCCTCGTTTTCCGGGCTGTTGTGCAGATCGCGGGTGACGTGCGAGACTTCAAAGCCCGCCGCGGGAAGCGTTTCCAGCGAATAGTCGAACAGCGCGGCGTTATCCGTTTTGAAGCACAGCACGCCGTCCGGCGCTAAAATCTCCCGGTAGATCGGCAAAAATAAGGGGCTCGTGAGCCGCCGCTTGGCGTGACGCGCCTTCGGCCAGGGATCGGAGAAATTCAAAAACAGCCGCTCCACCTCGCCGGGGGCGAAAAACTCCGTCAGATTCTGCGCGTCCTCGCAGAGATAAACGAGATTATGCGTTTCTTTTTCCTTTGCTTTTTCCGCGGCGAGCACGAGCACGTCGCGGATGCGCTCGAGCGCGCAGAACGCCGCCGCCGGATCGCGTTTTGCGTATCCGGTGGCAAAGTCGCCCTTCCCGCAGCCGATCTCCAGACAAAGCGTGCCGACCGCTATCATCCTGCCGGAGGACACGAACCACTCCCGCCACGCGCCGCGGTGCGCGCGCGGATCCTCTTCGAGATAGTCCCGGCACAGTGCCAGACGCTCCTGCGCGTGTTTCTTTTTCCTTGCCCGCATAATTCTCCTTTGCGCGAATTCGCGCGCCGTTTCCCTGATCGATCCCATTCTATCGCACTTGACGCGGAAAATCAATCAAAAACCGCAAAAAAGTGAGTTTTCGTGAGAAAACGGGAGAAAAACGCGAAAAACCGTGTAAAAAACGCCCGTGAAAAGTTTTCTTTGACTTTCTTTGACCTTGAACGTCAGGTCGAGGGCGGGTATAATATAGTCAAAGAAAGTCAAAGTCAAAGAAGGGGTGCCAGATGATCCTATCCGAAGAGATCGCGAAACTCATTGAACAGATGCTGTCCGAAAACGACGGCAGTCTGGAGCTCAAGCGCAACGAGCTTGCCTATCGCGTGGGCTGCGTGCCGAG
>CADBPF010000096.1 GCA_902796545.1 uncultured Ruminococcus sp.
CCTGATCCAATTTCCCTTGCTTTTCTTTTGGCTCCACCTTTTCTTTTCACACGAAAAGAAAAGGTGGAATACAAATAAAATTCAATCCAAACCAAAAAAAGACACGCGCCGGAGCGCGTGTCTTTTTTGAAGCTTTCGATTAAAGCTCCGCGAAATATTTGATCGTGCGGACCATCTGGGAGGTATAGCTGTTTTCGTTGTCGTACCAGCTGACGACCTGGACCTGGAAGGTATCGTCGTCGATCTTGGCGACCATGGTCTGGGTCGCGTCGAACAGGCTGCCGTAGCGCATACCGATCACGTCGGAAGAAACGATCTGGTCTTCGTTATAGCCGAAGCTTTCGCTCGCGGCGGCTTTCATCGCGGCGTTGACGGAATCCACGGTAACGTCGGTGCCCTTGACGACGGCGACGAGGATCGTGGTAGAGCCGGTGGCGACGGGCACGCGCTGGGCGGAACCGATCAGTTTACCGTTGAGCTCGGGGATCACGAGGCCGATGGCTTTGGCGGCGCCGGTGGAGTTCGGAACGATGTTCTGCGCGCCCGCGCGGCTGCGGCGGAGATCGCCTTTGCGCTGCGGACCGTCGAGGATCATCTGGTCGCCGGTATAGGCGTGCACGGTGGTCATGATGCCGCTGACGATCGGATAGGCTTTATTGAGCGCGTCCGCCATCGGAGCGAGGCAGTTGGTGGTGCAGCTGGCGGCGGAGATGATCTGATCGTCTTTATCCAGCGTCTTTTCGTTGACGGAATAGACGATGGTTTTCAAGTCTTTGCCCGCGGGAGCGGAGATGACGACCTTTTTCGCGCCGGCGTTGATGTGCGCCATGGATTTTTCTTTGGAGGTGTAGAAGCCGGTGCATTCGAGCACGACGTCCACGCCTAAGCTGCCCCAGGGGCAGGTGTTGGCGTCTTTTTCGGCATAGATCTTGATCTCTTTGCCGTCCACGATGATGGAATCTTCGGTGGACTCGACGGTGTGTTTGCCTTCGCCGATGCGGCCGAGGAAGGATCCCTGCGCGGTATCGTATTTGAGAAGGTGCGCGAGCATTGCGGGGCTGGTCAGGTCGTTGATGGCGACGACTTCATAGCCTTCCGCTTCGAACATCTGACGGAACGCGAGTCTGCCGATACGGCCGAACCCATTGATTGCAACTTTGACTGCCATGGTTCATTCTCCTTTGATGGTTTATTTTTGCGTGTTTATTGTATCGCATCTCGGTAAAATTTACAAGCCTTTTCACCGATTTTACGCGATTTTCACAAAAAAGAAAGACGATTCAAAGCCCGAACAGGCGTTTTGCATTGTCGCGGGTCTGCGCGATCAACTCCTCCGGCGTGCATCCGCGCAATTCGGCAAGCCGGCACGCAGTCGCGTACATAAGATGCGAGTCGTTGCGTCTGCCGCGGTAGGGGACCGGAGCAAGATAGGGCGCGTCGGTCTCGATCAGCAGCCGCTCGTCCGGCACGGCGGCGGCGCATTCCAAAAGACCGGACGCGTTTGGAAAGGTGACCGAGCCGGAAAAGGAAACGTAAAAACCGAGGTTCAGATAATCGCGCAAGAGTTCTTTTTTCCCGGAATAAGAGTGCATCACGCCGCGGCGCACCCCGCTTGCGCGGATCTGTTCGTACACGTCCGCGTGCGCTTCTCGGTCGTGGATGACGACGGGCGCGTTCAAGGTCTTTGCCAGCTGAAGCTGCGCGGCAAACACGCGCTTTTGCGCGTCGCGCGGGGAAAAATCGTAATGATAATCCAACCCGATCTCGCCGATCGCCACGATCTGTTTTTGCTCGTACCAGGCTTTCAGCACGTTCAGATCCGCGTCCCGAAACCCCTTTGCCTCATGCGGGTGCACGCCGCCCGCGGCAAACAGAAAGGGATAGCGGCGGGAAAGCTCGATATTTTTGCGGGAGGATTCCATCGAATCCCCGCAGGACAAAACGAAACGCACGCCGACGGGATCCTCCGCCGTGGGGACGGCGAGGGCGGCAAGCACCTCGGCGCGATCGGCGTCGAAGCGTGCGTCGTCGTAATGAGCGTGCGAGTCGAACATTTATTTATGCGTTTCTTCGGTGACGATCCGGATGCGTTCCAACAGCTTTTCCACGTCCACTCTGGCAAAGAGGATGCCCGCGTCGCCGAGGGCAAGCCCCGCCTGGAGGGCGCCGAACGAAAGCCCCGTTTCAAAAGGCGTTTTTCCGATCGAGAAGATCTCGAGCACTTTTTTCGCGGTGCCCGGCAAAAAGGGCTGCAGCAATACGGCGGCAAAGCGGATCGTTTCCAAAAGGTGATAGAGCACGCTTTTCAGCCTTGCAGTCTTGCTTTCGTCCTTGGCAAGCGCCCAGGGGGTCGTTTCGTCGATATACTTGTTGGCGCGGTGCAAAAGATCGAACACAAGGTCGATCGCTTCCGCCGTGCGGTATTCGTTCAATTTTTCGCAAACGCCTCTCGCGCAAGCCTCGCAGGCGGCAACCAGTTCTGCGTCGATCGCCTCCGGAGCGGCGTTTTCGGGCACGCGGCCGTCAAAATACTTCTTGGCCATGGCGACCGTGCGGCTGCACAGATTGCCGAGGTTGTTGACGAGCTCCGCGTTGTATTTTTCAATGACGCTTTCATAGGTGATCGTGCCGTCGTTGAGATACGGCATCTCGGAGAGCAGGTAGTAGCGCACCGCGTCCACGTTGAGCCAGCCGGCAAGCTCGTCGGCATAGATCGTGTTCCCGCGGGACTTGGACATTTTATCCACCCCGTTCAACAGCCACGGATGCGCGAACACTTTTTCGGGAAGCGGCTCGCCCAGCGCCATCAGGATGATCGGCCAGTAGATCGTGTGGAAGCGCAGGATGTCTTTGCCGATGATCTGTACGTTTGCCGGCCAGTATTTGCGATAGGTCTCGCTTTGCACGTCGGCGTCCGGATCGTAGCCGAGCGCGGTGATATAGTTGGAAAGCGCGTCGATCCAGACGTAGATCACGTGCTTCGGATCGAAGCTCACGGGGATGCCCCAGGTAAAGCTCGTGCGGGAAACGCACAGATCCTTGAGCCCGGGCTTCAAGAAGTTATTGACCATTTCCTTTTTGCGCGCTTCGGGGGAAATAAAGTCCGGGTGCGTTTCGATATAGTCCATCAGGCGATCCTGATATCGGGACATTTTGAAGAAATAGGCTTCCTCGCAGGCGTCCATGAGCTCGGCGCCGCATTCGGGGCACTTGCCGTCCTCGGTGACCTGGCTTTCGGTGAAAAAGTCCTCGCAGGACTTGCAGTATTTGCCCTGATATTCGCCTTTGTAAATATCGCCCTTTTCGTAGAGCTTCTTGAAGATCTTCGCCACGATGCGTTCGTGATCCGGCTCGGTCGTGCGGATAAAGCGATCGTAGCTGACGTCGCAGAGATCCCAGATCGCGCGCACCTCCGCCGCCACGCGATCCACGTGGGCCTTGGGCGTTTCCCCGTCCTTGATCGCGTCCTGTTCGATCTTGATGCCGTGCTCGTCCGTGCCGGTCAGGAAAAACACGTCTTTGCCGAGCAGGCGCTGATAACGGGCGATCACGTCCGTAAAGATCGCTTCATAGGTATTACCGATATGCGGCTTTTTGGAAGTATAGGCGATCGCCGTGGTGAGGTAGAATTTTTCTTTCATGGTCGTTTCCTTTTCGTGATACTTTGCGCCGGAGAGCGGCGTTATCCGTTGCGGCGCTGATCTTCACCGGAGAAGAGATAGACCGCGTATTCGCCGAAGAGCCGGGAGGTCAAGCGTTCGCCGTAACGCGCTTCGAGTTCTTTGGGTTTCAGATTGGTCGAAAGGATCGTGGGTCTGTGTTCCACGAGCCGCGTGTTGATGAGCTGGAACAAAAAGCTCTGCGTTGCGTTTTGCGAATAGAACTCGGTGCCGAGATCGTCGATGATGAGCAGCTCGCAATTCAGGATCCGCTCCGTGCGCGGCCGCTCGCTCTTGATCGTCGGATCGTGGGAAAAATGCTCCGCTTCCATTTGCCCGATCAGATTGGCGGCGCCGTCGTATAACACCTCAAAGCCGCGCTCCAGCACCGCTTTGCCGATCGCGCTGGACAGATGCGTTTTGCCGACGCCCGTTCCGCCCATCAAAAGCAGATTGGCGGCGGTCTCCGGCGAAAAGTGCGCCGCGTAGTCTTTGAGATCGCTCAAAATCTCCCGCATGGATTCCCTTGCTTTGGGGTCGGCGATGCGCTCCGGATCGAAGCTTTCAAAGCTCTGCTTTTCAAATAAGCCGCCGAGCCCGCTTTTTTTGGCAAGCGCGCGGTTGTATTGCGTTTTCAGGCAGGAGCACATTCGAGCGCCGAGATAGCCCGTGTCCGAGCATTTTTCGCAGGTGTAACGCGGTAGAAAGGCGTCCGGCGCGAGATGCGATTGCTTCAGCAGCTTCGCTTCCTGCGCTTTCAGATCGGCGTACTCGCGCTTGATCTTCCGGATCTGTTCCTGCGCGTCCGCTTTGTCCAGCAGCGAAAAGAGCTTTTCGGGATAGACCCGTTCGCGCTCCAAGAGGGCGCGAAACTCGGGATTTTCTTTTGCAAAGGCTTCTTTGCGGTCTTTAGCGTCTTGTACCGCCGCCGCACGGCGCGCGGCAAGGGCGGACAGCAATTCACTTAACAAGGCTTGATCGGTCATTTCGGTTCGCCCTCCTGTCCGGATTTTTTCCGATTGCGTTTCGTGCGTTCCACGGCGGAAGCAAAAAAGTCGTCCAGATCGTAGGTCTTGCCCTCTCCGGCGGCAAGCTTTCCGGAAGCGGTCTTGACCCGGTCCTTTGCCTCGCGCAGGGTGGCAAGGATCCGATTCATATAAGCAAGAGACGGTTTATTGATCGCGCGGATGGTGCGCTCGTAGGCATCTTTGAGTTCCTCGTCCGAGACCTTCCATTCTTCACGCCAGACGGTGAGGAGCTCCTGCTCCCGCGCGGTCAGGGTGCGCGTGCCGAATCCGCACATGGCGCGGATCTGCCCCTCGAAGCTCAAATACTCTTCCCGCCGTTTGAAATACGCGTCCGCTTTTTCCAGATCGTCGATCTCGCGGTCCGCTAAATCGATCAGCAGTTTTTCGATATAACGCAGATTCTTTTTGCCCTCGCCCGCGCAGGACTCGATCGCGAGCATCACGACCTCCACGGGAAGCCCGAGCCGATCCACGAAGGAATAGAGCAGGCTTAGATCGGACGCGTTGAAATTCTTTTGCAGGCGATGCTCCGCGTAATCGATAAGCGATTTGAAATCCGCGTTTTCTTCCACGGCAAGCGCGAGCTGCGCGGAGGTATAATTCGGCCGTTCGCTGACGACGCGCACGGTTTTGCGCGCGTCTGTTTTCGCGCTTTCCGGCTCCGCGGTTTTTGCCGCGGGACTCTTCTTTGCGGTTTCTTTGGAAAAGATCCCCGCGCCGCGCCAGAACGCGATCGCCTCGCGGACCTGCTCCGGATCCAGCGTATCGGAAAGCCCGTCGATCAGTTCGCGATCCGAAAAGGTCGGATCTTTCGCGGCGTACAAAAGCACCTTGAGTTCCGCCTCGCCGGCTTCCGATAAAAACTCGGAAACCTGCGCGGGAACGGCAAGGTTGTGCCTGGGACGAAGATTGAGCCGGTAACGCATACTCTCAAAAAAACAAACGGTTTCGATAGATATTCGTATTATATCACGGATACTTTTTTGCGTCAATTCTTTTCCGCGCCGCGCCAAAGTTCCGCCTTACCGAAAAACGCGCGAAAAACGCGCGAAAGTTTGTTTGACTATCGTGCGCATTTATGTTATACTTTATAACTAAATGAACGAGCCCACATCAGACGTTGACTCAAAACCATTCTGTAAAGGGGATTTCTTTTCTATGCCGTTATTTGAAAAGTGCGATAAGTTCACGCTGGCAAACGATTACCGGGCGCAGGGGATCTATCCGTATTTTCACGAACTCACGAGCGCGCAGGCGCCGGAGGTGGAGATGGAGGGCCATCGCTGCATCATGCTCGGCTCCAACAACTATCTGGGACTGACCTGCCATCCCGACGTGAAAGCCGCGGCGATCGCCGCGATCGAGAACTACGGCACCGGCTGTTCCGGAAGCCGTTTTCTGAACGGGACCCTGGATATGCACATTCTGTTGGAAAAAGAACTGGCTGAATTCGTGGGCAAGGAAGCCGCCTGCACCTTTTCCACCGGCTTCCAGAGCAATCTCGGCGCGATCTCCGCGATCGCGTCCAGACACGACTATATCCTGATCGATAAAGAAGACCACGCGAGCATCTACGACGGCTGCCGTTTGAGCTACGCCGAAGTGCTGCGCTACAACCACAACGATATGGAGGCGCTGGAAGAGCTGTTGAAGTCCCTGCCGATCGACGCGGGCAAGCTCATCGTGACCGACGGCGTATTTTCCATGAGCGGCGATACCTGTCTGCTCGACCGGATCGTGGAGCTTAAAAAGAAATACCGCGCGCACGTCATGGTGGACGACGCGCACGGACTGGGTGTGATCGGAGAGGGCGGCCGCGGCACGGCGTCGCAGTTCGGCCTGACCGACGAGGTGGACCTGATCATGGGCACCTTTTCCAAATCGCTCGCCTCGCTCGGCGGCTACGTCGCGGGGGATGCGAAGGTGATCGACTATATCCGCCACAATTCCAGACCGTTCATTTTCTCCGCCTCGATCCCGCCGGCAAGCGTCGCGAGCGCCCGCGCAAGCTTAAAGGTGTTGCGAACGCATCCGGAAATGCCCAAGCGTCTGATCGCGCTTGCCGATCATCTGCGCGAGGCGTTCAGAGCCCGCGAGATCCCGTTCCGCGAGGGCAAGGGTCCGATCGTGCCGATCTATACCTATGATCCGATCCGCACCTTGAAAATGGGCAGGCGCCTCTTCGACGAGGGCGTTTACGTGAATCCCACCCTGCCGCCGGCCACCGCGCCGAACGAATGCTTGCTGCGCACGAGCCTGATGGCAAACTTCACCGAAGAACTGTTGGACGAAGCCGCGGACATCATCGCCCGCGTCTATCGGGAGGAACTTTGATGCCGAGAATCGTGGCGATCACGGGCGCCAGCGGCAGTATCGGACTTGCCGCGGCAAAGCGCTTTTTGGACGCGGGCGACACGGTTTACGGTCTGTGCCGCCGAAGACCCGAAGACGAGCGCGTGATCTTTCTTGAAACCGATCTGTGCGATCCGGAGAGCGTCACGGCCGCGTTTGAAACGATCCGCGCCCAAAGCGGCGCCTTGGATCTTTTGATCTCCAACGCGGGGATCGGCGTTTCCGGCGCCGTGGAATTCACCCCGGAAGAAGATTTCAAGCGGATTATAGACGTTAATTTTCTCGGCGCGGTGCGCGTGATCCGGTCGGCTTTGCCGCTGCTGCGGGAAACGCGCGGCAGGATCATCTGCGTTTCCAGCGCCGCCGCGGTCTTTTCGATCCCGTTTCAAACCTTTTATTCCGCCTCGAAAGCCGCGCTCAATATGCTCGTTTTGTCCTTGCGCAACGAGCTTAAAGCCTTCGGCATCAGCGTTTGCGCGATCATGCCCGGCGATATCCGCACCGGCTTTACCGCCGCGCGCATCAAGCGCCACGAGGGCGACGATCTCTACGGCGGCGTGATCGAAAAAAGCGTTTCAGTCATGGAGCGCGACGAGCAAAACGGCATGGCACCGGAGTTCATCGGCCGCTATCTTTTCCGCGTGGCGAACAAAAAGCGCGTGCGCGCGCTGTTCACGCCGGGCGCGAAATATAAGCTTTTCGCCGTACTCGGAAGACTTTTGCCGACCAGCGTCGCCAACACCATCGTCGGCGGGATGTACGTCAAAAAATGACTGTTTTTTCAAGTGACCGGTCATAAAATGAGGCGTGAAAATTTGAAAATCGTTCAAAACTTTCGGTAAAGTTTTTCATTTTTCCCGTCTAAAATGGCACTATCGACCCGATCACTTTTAGAAAAGAGGAGAACATCATGGATCAGGATCAAAAATTTCAGGAACCGACGGCGGAACCCGTAAATGAAAACCAGACGGGTCCGGACGTCATTTCCCAGGACGGAAGCTATTCCCAGACCGCGAGCGAACATTTCACGGAACGCCCCTACGAGCCGATCCCGCCGCGCGCGGAGCCGCAGGCGGCTGAGCCCGCGCCAAGCTACGCGCCGTATTACGCGATGCCGGTCCCGCCGAAAAAGAAAAAAGGCAAGGGCGGACTGATCGCGCTGTTATGCATCGCGCTTTTTTTAGTCGGCGTGGTCGTCGGATACGTGCTCATCACCTGGCTTGGCACCAACCCCTTCGGCATCGGCGCCCGCCGCGACGGTCAGCCGCAGACGAATCTGACCGATCCGAACTTGCCGGCTGCCGATCAGGATCTGACCAACCGCAATTTTGCGCCCGTTTACGGGGACGACGACACGGTCTATACCGCCGCGGAGATCTATCGGAATTCCATCGACGCGATCGTGGGCGTTTCCACCGAGATCACCCAGCGCAATATTTTCGGACAGGAAGCGACTTACGCCGTCAGCGGCACCGGGTTCTTCATTTCCGAAGAGGGCTATATCTTAACGAACTGCCATTTGGTGGAGTCGGCGAATTCGATCACCGTCACGCTCTACGACGGGAGCGAGTATCCGGCGAAACTGATCGGTAAGGATTCCCAGAACGACGTTGCCGTTTTGCAGGTCACCACGGAGCAGACGCCGTCGATTCTGAAGATCGGCAAGTCCGCCGATATGGTCGTGGGCGAAGACGTGCTGATCATCGGCAACCCCTTGGGCGAGCTGACCTATACCATGACGCGCGGCATCGTGAGCAACCTTTCCCGCGATATTATGACCGACCAGAGCCCGACGACGATCCACATGTTCCAGACGGACGCGGCGATTAACTCCGGCAACTCCGGCGGCCCCGCTTTGGATTGTCACGGCAACGTGATCGGCATCGCCAGCGCGAAATATACCTCCAGCTCCATCGAGGGCATCTGCTTCTGCATCCCGATCGACGACGCGATGAAAGTGGCAAACGACCTGATCCGCGACGGCTACGTGAAGGGCAGAGCCTATCTCGGCGTGAGCAATCTTCAGGCGGTCAGCGGTTACGCCGGCACGCAGTACGTCGCCGGGGTGAAGATCGGCGGCGTGGCCAGCGGCAGCTGTGCGGAAAAATCCGGTCTGCGCGCGGGCGACATCATCACCGAGTTCGGCGGCAAAGCGGTCGATTCCGCCACGAGTCTGCGCAGCGCGCTGTCGAAATACGAGGCGGGCGACGAGGTGGAGATCCGCGTGTTCCGAAACACCGAATACGTCCTCGTGACGCTGGTCCTGGACGAAGCGCCGGCAAACCTCGAATAAAAACCATTTTATTAAAAAAGCGCCCTGCGATCGCAGGGCGCTTTTCGGTTGCGCTTTTCACGGCGCAAGATAGTTCCAGTCTGAAATATTGCTTGCCTCGGTAAAGTATTCGATCTTCATCTGCCGGCGCTCGGTCAGCGGCGCGTCGATCAGGGAAAGCTTGACCTTGTGCTTTTCCGGCAGGATATTCTTGATATAGACCGCCGCGCTTTGTCCCGCCGCAAATCCCGGTTTGTATTCCGCAAGCCCCGCGAGATTCGGGGATAGTTCGATAAAGATCCCGTAGGACTCGATACTGCGCACGATCCCCGTGACCGTCTGCCCGATCGCAAAGCGCGCGGCGTTCTGCGCCCAGGTGCCGAGCAGTTCCTTGTGCGTCAGCGCGATCCGTCCGCGGTTTCCCAAAATCACCTCGTCGCGCGCCCGCACCGCGGCGCGGATGAACTGCCCCAAATAAAAGCGGTCCTGCGGGTGCGCGATGCGGGAGACCGAAATGCAGTCGATCGACAACAGCGAGGTGATCCCGCAGCCGATGTCGCAAAAAGCGCCGAACGGCTCGAAGTGCGTGACCCGCGCGGGCAGCACGTCCCCCAGCTCCAGACGGTCCAGATATTCCGAAAGACACCGTTTTTGCGCGTTCTTGCGCGAGAGCACCACCACCGATTCGCCGTGTACCCGGTTGAATTCCGTTACGGTGAAGCAAACGTTTTTCCCGACCCGCGTGATCGCCGCAATGTCCCGGCAGGGCTCGCCCGTGGGCGTGATCGCGATCTCCTCGCGCGGGATGATCGCCCGAAGCCCCCCTAATTGTAAATGCAGCGATAGGGAGGGATCGCATAAAACCACCCGCCCCTCTATGATCTGCTGCTGCTCCAACGCCCGCTTCAAACCCGCCGGCGTCGCGATTGCCTGCGCGTTTTCCGGCGTCGTCGCCAAGACCCCCTCCGGATAATACGTTCCGTCCACCATCTTCGACCTCCAATCTTTTCCCCTGATTCCAAAATATGGCGCCCGATAAAAAGTTATGATTGAAATTTTAGGAATTTGATTTTGTTTGATTTTATTTGTATTCCACCTTTTCTTTTCATGTGAAAAGAAAAGGTGGAGCCAAAAGAAAAGCAAGGGAAATTGGATCACGCAAAAAAAGAGAACCTCCGTTTTCTACGGAAGAAA
>CADBPF010000097.1 GCA_902796545.1 uncultured Ruminococcus sp.
CAACGCTCGGAGAAGCGCTCCTCTGCCCGACGAAGATCTACGTAAAGCCCGTGCTTGCGGCGCTGAACGCGGCAGAGGTCCGCGGCGTTTGCCATATCACGGGCGGCGGCTTTTACGAAAATATCCCGCGCGCGCTGGGCAAGGGCCTGTGCGCCAGGCTCGAACGGGCGGCGATCCGCACCCCGGCGATCTTCAAGCTTTTGCAAACGACCGGCAAGATCTCCGATCACGATATGTTCAATACCTTCAATATGGGCGTCGGCATGATGCTGATCGTGTCCCAAGACACGGCGGACCGGGCGCTGGAGGTTCTGCGCGCAAACGATTGCCCCGCCTACGCGGCAGGCGAGATCGTCTGCGGCGAGGAGCAGGTGGTCTTATGTTAGAAAAGATCCGGATTGCCGTGCTCGTTTCCGGCGGCGGCACGAATCTGCAGGCGTTGATCGACGCGCAGAACAGCGGCGTTTTACACAGCGGCAGGATCGTTTCGGTGATCTCCTCGAATCCGGACGCGTACGCGATCCGCCGCGCACAGGCGGCGCGGATCCCGGTCGCGGTCGTGGATAAAAAGAACTGCGCCACGCAAGAAGCCTTTGAAGAAGCGATTTTCGGCGAACTCCGAAAAGTCGGCGCGGAGCTTTTGATCCTCGCGGGCTTTTTGAGCATTTTGAGCGCGGACTTCGTTCAGCGCTATCCGCGGCGGATCATAAACGTCCACCCGGCGCTCTTACCGGCGTTCGGCGGCAAGGGCTTTTACGGCTTACAGGTCCATAAAGCCGCGCTCGAGCGCGGGGTGAAGCTTTCCGGCGCCACGGTGCATTTCGTCAACGAGATCCCGGACGGCGGCGAGATCATCCTGCAAAAAGCGGTGGAGGTGTCGGACGGCGACACGCCCGAGATCTTACAGCGCCGCGTGATGGAACAGGCGGAATGGATCCTGCTGCCGCAGGCGGCGGAGCTCGTTTGCGATGAGATCCTCAAAGAAAAGGAGAAGCAGATATGAACGTATATCAAACGGCGGACTTTCCGGAGGCTTTGCGCCAAAACGTCTATCCCGGCCGCGGGATCCTGATCGGGATCACGCCGGACCAAAAAAGCGCGCTTGCGCTCTATTTTATCATGGGGCGCAGCACCAACAGCCGCAACCGTGTTTTCGCGGTCACCCCGGACGGGATCCGCACCGAGGCGTACGACCCCTCGAAGCTGCAGGATCCGAGCCTTATCATCTATCATCCCGTGCGCAGGCTCGGCAGAGCCTTGATCGTGACCAACGGCGACCAGACCGATACCGTGCGCGATTATCTGGAATCCGGCAGATCCTTCGAGGAGGCGCTCAACACCCGCGCCTTCGAGCCGGACGCGCCGAATTTCACCCCGCGCATCTCCGCGCTTCTGTGCGCCGACGGATCGTATCTCATGAGCATCTTAAAATCGGCGGACGCCTGCGGCAGCGCCTGCAACCGGCAAACCTTCTCCTACGCGCCCGTGGCGGGCGTGGGGCATTTTCTGCACACCTATGCGGGCGACGGCGATCCGATCCCCTCGTTTATCGGCGAGCCGGAGCGCATGGCGATCCCCGCGGGGGATCTCGAAGAGTTCGGCGAGAGCGTTTGGGAAAGCCTGAATTTCGACAACAAGGTTTCC
Organism: uncultured Ruminococcus sp.; assembly: GCA_902796545.1. Lineage (GTDB taxonomy): Bacteria > Bacillota > Clostridia > Oscillospirales > SIG627 > RUG14179. Next base: position 1,645 of record CADBPF010000097.1, read on the forward strand.
TTGTATCTGGAACAAATCGATCTGAACACCGGCGCGCACAAGTGCCGGATCTGGAATAAAAACGCGTGAAAAAAAGGAGTCGGAAATGAAAGAACTGGAACTCAAATACGGCTGTAACCCCAACCAGAAGCCCGCGCGGATCTTCTGCGCCGACCGGGACTTGCCCCTGAAGGTCTTAAACGGCAAGCCCGGATATATCAACTTTTTGGACGCGCTCAATTCCTGGCAGCTCGTGAAAGAATTGAAGGAAGCGACCGGGCTTTGCGCCGCGGCGAGCTTCAAGCACGTTTCCCCGGCGGGCGCCGCGGTGGGACTGGAATTGACGAAAACCGACCGCGCCGTGTATTTCGTGCCGGAGGATCTGGAACCTTCTCCGATCGCCGCCGCCTATATCCGCGCGCGCGGCGCGGACCGGCTTTGCTCGTTCGGCGACTGGGCGGCGCTCAGCGAGGTCTGCGACGCGCCGACCGCGAGCTATCTGCGCCACGAGGTCTCGGACGGCGTGATCGCCCCCGGCTATACCGACGAGGCGCTCCGGATCTTGAAGGAAAAGAAACAGGGCAATTATAACGTTGTCGAGATCGACCCCGATTACGTGCCCGCGGCTTTAGAGCACAAGGACGTGTTCGGCATCACCTTCGAGCAGGGGCGCAACGATTTTCGCATCGACGAAGCCCTGCTCCGAAATATCGTCACGAAAAACAAAGACCTGCCGCAGAGCGCGAAGGTGGATCTCATCCTCTCGCTCATTACCTTGAAATACACCCAGTCCAACTCGGTGTGCTACGTCAAAGACGGGCAGGCGATCGGCGTGGGCGCGGGTCAGCAGAGCCGCATCCATTGCACCCGCCTTGCCGGACAAAAGGCGGATACCTGGTATCTGCGCCGCCATCCGAAGGTGCTGGCGCTGCCCTTTTTGGACGACATCCGCCGTCCCGAACGCGACAACGCGATCGACGTGTATCTTTCCGACGAGTATGAGGACGTTCTTTCTGACGGCGTCTGGCAGCTCTATTTCAAGACCCGTCCCGAGCCGATCACGGCCGAGGAGAAGAAGGCCTGGATCGCGACCCAGAGCGGCGTGACCGTGGGAAGCGACGCGTTCTTCCCCTTCGGCGACAATATCGAGCGCGCGCGCAAGAGCGGCGCGCAGTATATCGCCGAGCCCGGCGGCTCGATCCGGGACGATCAGGTCATCGAAACGGCGGACAAGTACGGCATGACCATGTGCTTTACGGGAATGCGCCTGTTCCACCATTGAGAAAACGGGGCGCAAAAGCGCCCGGATCAAAGGAGTTTGTTCCATGAAGGTCATGGTCATCGGCGGCGGCGGACGAGAGGCGGCCATTTGTAAAAAACTGCGGCAGAGCCCGCGGGTAACGGAGCTTTTCGCGCTGCCCGGCAACGGCGGCATCGCGGATTACGCGACCTGCGTGCCGATCGGCGTAAAAGAGATCGAAAAACAAGTCGCCTTTGCGTTAAACGAAAAGATCGATTACGCCGTCGTCGCGCCGGACGATCCGCTCGCGCTCGGCGCGGTGGATCGCTTGACCGAAGCGGGGATCCCCTGCTTCGGACCGGATCAAAAGGCGGCGCAGATCGAGGCAAGCAAGGCGTTTTCCAAGCGTCTGATGCAAAAATACAAGATCCCGACCGCGAAATGCGAGATCTTCGACGACTTTCAAAAAGCGCTTTCCTATCTTGAGACCTGCCCGCTTCCGGTCGTGGTCAAAGCCTCCGGGCTTGCTCTCGGAAAGGGCGTCGTGATCGCATCCACGCGCGCGGAGGCGCAAAACGCCGTGCGCGCCATGATGGAAGAAAAAGTGTTCGGCGAAAGCGGGAACTGCGTCGTGCTGGAGGAATTCCTCACCGGCCCCGAGGTCTCGGTGCTTTGCTTTACCGACGGCAAAACGATCGTCCCCATGGTCTCCTCCATGGATCATAAGCGCGCGCACGACGGCGATACCGGTCCGAACACCGGCGGTATGGGCACGATCGCGCCGAATCCCTTTTACACGGACAAGATCGCAAAGACCTGTATGGATACGATCTTTCTGCCCACGATCCGCGCGATGGCGTCGGAGGGCAGACCGTTTCAAGGCTGCCTGTATTTCGGGCTGATGCTCACCCCGGACGGCCCGAAGGTGATCGAATACAACTGCCGCTTCGGCGACCCGGAAACGCAGGTGGTCCTGCCGCTGTTGCAAAGCGATCTGTTTGAGGTGATGCTCGCCTGCACCGAGGGGCGTCTGGGTCAGATGCGCGTGGAATTTTCGCGATCCTGCGCCTGCTGCGTGATCGCGGCAAGCGGCGGCTATCCTGCGCGTTACGAAAAGCATAAGGCGATCACCCTTTCCGAAAACGCGCGCGCACACGCCGATTTTGCCGGCGTGGAACGGACGCCGGACGGCACGCTTTACACCTCCGGCGGGCGCGTGTTGGGGATCACCGCGACCGCGCCGACGCTCCAAGAGGCGATCGGTCAAGCCTACGCGCTTTGTCGCGAGGTGCAATTCGAGGGTCTGTTTTACCGGCGCGATATCGGCGCGCGCGCCCTTGCCGGTTTGGAGGAATAAGATGGTCTATCGGATCTACGTGGAGAAAAAAGAGGGGCTCTCGCCGGAAGCGGCGGGGCTTCTGTCGGATTGCCGCGGCTTTTTGAATATCCAAAGCCTGGAGCGCGTGCGCATTCTGAATCGCTACGACGCGGAAGATCTTTCCGAAGAGCAGTTTCAATACGCGGCGAAGACCGTGTTTTCCGAGCCGCAGTTAGACGATCTTTTTTCTAAACCGGACACGCAGGGCGCCCGCGCGGTTTTTGCCGTGGAGCCCCTGCCCGGGCAGTTCGATCAGCGGGCGGATTCCGCGGCGCAATGCATCCAGCTGCAAAGCCGCCTCGAGCGCCCCACGGTGCGCAGCGCGAAAGTATATCTTTTATACGGCGCGCTTTCGGACGAGGAGATCCGGCGCGTGCGCGACTACGTGGTCAACCCCGTGGAAAGCCGCCTTGCGGATCTTGAAAAACCCGAAACGCTCAAAATTTCCATGCCTGTACCCGGAAGCGTACCGACGGTAAACGGCTTTTGCGATCTGGACCGGGAGGGCTTGAACGACCTGCGGCAGACCCTCGGGCTTGCCATGGATCTCGAGGATCTTGCGTTCCTGCAAGCCTATTTTACGGATACCGAGCGCCGCGACCCCACGATCACGGAGATCCGAGTGGTCGATACCTATTGGTCCGACCATTGCAGACACACCACCTTTTCCACGCATCTCGACGAGGTCATCCTGGAAGACCCGGCGGTCCGAGCCGCGTGGGAGCGCTATCTCGATCTGCGAAAAGAGGTTTACGGGAAAAAGGCGGATACGCGCGCGAAAACGCTTATGGATCTTGCGACCATCGGCGCGAAAGTCTTAAAAAAGCGCGGCGGGCTCCGGGAGCTGGATCAGAGCGAGGAGATCAACGCCTGTTCGATTCGCGTGCCCGTCACGGTGGACGGCAGGCGCGAGGACTGGCTAATTTTGTTCAAAAACGAGACCCACAATCACCCGACCGAGATCGAGCCCTTCGGCGGCGCCGCCACCTGTATCGGCGGCTGTATCCGCGATCCGCTCTCCGGCAGAGCGTACGTGCATCAGGCGATGCGCATCACCGGCTGCGGCGATCCGCGCACCCCGCCTTCCGCCACGCCCGAGGGCAAGCTTGCCCAGCGCAAGATCGCCGTTACGGCGGCGGCGGGCTATTCGTCCTACGGCAACCAGATCGGACTTGCCACGGGGCACGTGGCGGAGGTCTATCATCCGGGTTACGTGGCAAAGCATCTGGAGCTCGGCGCGGTCCTCGGCGCGGTGCGCGCGGATCAGGTCGTGCGCGAAACGCCGGCGCCCGGCGACGTGGTCATCCTGCTCGGCGGCAGGACCGGACGCGACGGCATCGGCGGCGCGACGGGCTCGTCGAAAAGCCACGATTTAAGCTCGCTTACCACGATGGCAAGCGAGGTGCAAAAAGGAAACGCGCCCGAGGAACGCAAGCTGCAAAGACTGTTCCGCGACGCAAGCGTCACCAGACTCATCAAGCGCTGCAACGATTTCGGCGCGGGCGGCGTGTCCGTCGCCATCGGCGAATTGGCGGACGGCTTGCGGATCGATCTTGACGCGGTGCGCAAAAAATACGAGGGGCTGGACGGCACGGAGCTTGCCATTTCCGAAAGTCAGGAGCGCATGGCGGTCGTGACCGCGCCTAAAGACGCGCCGAAACTGATCGCCGCGGCGCAAAAAGAAAATCTGGAAGCTTATCCCGTGGCGGTCGTCACGAAAGAAAAACGCATGGTCATGACCTGGAACGGACAGACCGTGGCGGATCTCGACCGCGCGTTTTTGAATTCCAACGGTACCGAAAAACACGCCTCCGCCCGCGTGAAAGCAAAATCCAAGCCGTGCGCGGAAAGGCGGTATCACACCCTGCGCGAAATGGCGCAAAGCCTGGAATGCGCGTCGCGTCGCGGACTTTGCGAGCGCTTTGACAGCACCGTCGGCGCGGGCAGCGTGCTGATGCCTTACGGCGGCGCGTATCAGCGCACCCCCGCGCAGGCGATGGTCTCGCTGATGCCGGTTTTGCCCGGCGAGCATACCGACGACTGCTCCGCGATGGCGTGGGGCTTCGATCCGGAGGCGATGAGCGCCGATCCTTATACCGGCGCGCGGCAAAGCGTGATCACGTCCGTTGCCAAACTCGTGTCGGCGGGCTGTGATCGGAAAAAGATCTATTTGAGTTTCCAGGAATTTTTCGAGCGTCTGCGCTCGGATCCGGATCGCTGGGGCAAGCCGCTCGCGGCGCTGCTCGGCGCGCTCGACGCGCAAATGGAATTAAACCTTGCGGCGATCGGCGGCAAGGATTCCATGTCCGGCTCCTTTTTGGATCTGGACGTGCCGCCCACGCTCGTGTCCTTTGCCGTTGCGCCCGTGAAAGCCGCGCAGGTGCTCTCGCCGGAATTCAAAGCGGCAGGCCGGAGCGTCGTGCTCTTTTGTCCGGAGTCCGATTCGGCGAGCGACGCGGCAAAGACCTTCGATCGGTTTTTCGCGGCGCACAAAAAAGGATCGATCGCCTCCGCCTGGGCGGTGGAGCATTCCCTTGCCGAGGGAATCGTGAATATGGCGTTTGGAAACCGGATCGGCTTTGAAAGCACGCGGGACTTTGATTGGTATTGCGCGCTCCCCGGCGCGATCATCGCGGAATTGACCGAAAACGCGCCCGTTCCCGAGGGCAGCGTTTTGCTCGGGAACACGCAAGCGGAAAAGAGCGTCACGCTCGGCGGGGAAAGCGTTTCGATCGAAGAGCTGTCGGAGCGAAACGAAGCGGTGCTGGAAAGCGTTTATCCGACGCGCGCCGCACAAGGCGCCGAAGCGATTCCCGCGCTTAACAGCGCGAAAACGGGCGTTTGCGCGCCCAAAGTAAAAACGGCGCGCCCGCGCGCCTTGATCCCGGTGTTTCCCGGCACGAACTGCGAATACGATACGGCGCGCGCCCTGATCGACGCGGGCGCGGACGCCGAAATCTTTGTGATCCGAAACCTGTCCGCGCGCGACGTGGAAGAGAGCGTGAACGGCTTTGCCGAAGCGGCGGCGCACGCCCAGATGCTCGTGATCCCCGGCGGTTTTTCCGGCGGCGACGAGCCGGACGGCTCGGCGAAATTCATCACGGCGTTTTTCCGCAACCCCGGATTAAAAGACCGGGTGAGTGACCTTTTGGATCGCCGCGGCGGGCTGATCCTCGGCATCTGCAACGGTTTCCAGGCGCTCATCAAATTAGGACTCGTGCCCTACGGCAGGATCCTGGACACGGATGAAAACGCGCCGACGCTCACCTATAACGTGATCGGGCGGCACCAATCGAAAATCGTGCGCACGCGCGTCGCGTCGAGCCTTTCGCCCTGGCTTGCCGCGACGAAACCGGGAGAGATCTATACCGTGCCGATCTCGCACGGGGAGGGGCGCTTTTTCGCCTCGGAGGAGCTGATCCGCTCGCTTGCCGAAAACGGGCAGATCGCCACGCAGTACGCGGATCTTGCCGGGCTCCCGACCATGGACCCGGATCACAACCCCAACGGATCGCTCTGGGCGATCGAGGGCATCACCTCGCCGGACGGCCGCGTGTTCGGCAAAATGGGACACAGCGAGCGGGTGGGCCGCGATCTTTACCGCAACGTGCCCGGGCGCTATGAAATGGGACTTTTCACCTCTGCGGTGCAGTTTTTTCACTCATAAACCGAACGAAACGGGAGGAAACGAAATGGCGCATTTGACCGACATCGAGATCGCGCAGCGCTGCGCGATGCGGCCGATCACCGAGATCGCGCGCGCGGCGGGGATCGACGAAAAATATCTGGAGCAATACGGCAAGTATAAGGCGAAGGTGGATTACAAGCTCTTAAAAGAGGAGCAGGCGCCGGACGGGAAACTGATCCTCGTTACGGCGATCAACCCCACGCCCGCCGGAGAGGGCAAGACCACGACCACGGTCGGACTTGCCGACGCCCTGCGCAGGCTCGGGAAAAAATCCGTCGTCGCCCTGCGCGAGCCCTCGCTCGGGCCGGTGTTCGGCATCAAGGGCGGCGCGGCGGGCGGCGGATACGCCCAGGTCGTCCCCATGGAGGACATCAATTTACATTTCACCGGCGATTTCCACGCCATCGGCGCGGCGAACAACCTGCTTGCCGCCATGCTCGATAACCATATCCAGCAGGGCAACGCGCTCGACATCGACGTCAAGCGCGTCGTCTGGCGCCGCGCGGTGGATATGAACGACCGGCAATTAAGAAACGTGATCGACGGGCTCGGCGGCAGGATGCAGGGCGTCCCGCGCGAGGACGGCTTCGACATCACCGTGGCAAGCGAGGTCATGGCGGTCATGTGCCTTGCCTCCGATATCCCGGATCTGAAAGCGCGGCTGGCGCGCATGGTGGTCGCCTATACCCGGCAGGGCAAGCCGGTCACCGCGCACGATCTAAAAGCGGAGGGCGCGATGGCGGCGCTCTTGAAAGACGCGCTCAAGCCGAATCTCGTGCAGACCCTGGAGGGCACGCCCGCGCTGATCCATTGCGGCCCCTTTGCCAATATCGCGCACGGCTGCAATTCCGTGATGGCGACCCGGATGGCGCTGCGCCTCGGGGATTACGCCGTGACGGAGGCGGGCTTCGGCGCGGATCTCGGCGCGGAGAAGTTTTTGGATATCAAATGCCGCCTTGCGAACCTCAAGCCCGACGCGGTCGTGATCGTTGCGACCGTGCGCGCGCTCAAACACCACGGCGGCGCGGCGAAAGCGGATCTTGAAAAAGAGGATCTTGCCGCGCTCGAACGCGGGCTTCCGAATCTATTGCAGCACGTGGACAATATCAAGACCGTTTACGGACTGCCCTGCGTCGTCGCGATCAACGCGTTCCCGACGGACACGCCCGCGGAACTGAAGCTCGTGGAAGAGAAGTGCCGCGAGCTTTCCGTCAACGTGGCGCTCAGCGAGGTCTGGGCAAAGGGCTCCGAGGGCGGCGTGGAGTTGGCAAAAGAGGTCCTGCGGCTTTGCGAGAGGGAAAGCGATTTTCGCTTTGCCTACGACGCAAACGACCCGATCGAACAAAAGCTTTGCGATCTGTCGAAGCGTATCTATCACGCGTCCGGCGTGGTGCTCACGCCCGCGGCGAAAAAGCAGGCGGAGGAGCTGGAAGCTCTGGGCTTCGGCAAGCTTCCCGTCTGCATGGCGAAAACGCAATATTCGTTTTCCGACGATCCCGCGCTCATCGGCGCCCCGCGCGATTTTGATATCACCGTGCGCTTTTTGCGCGTCAGCGCGGGCGCGGGCTTCATCGTGGCGCTCACCGGCGAGATCATGACCATGCCGGGATTGCCGAAGAGTCCCGCCGCGGAGCGCATCGACGTGGACGAAAACGGCCGGATCACGGGGCTGTTTTAAGCGATGCGCCGCTTCAAGGTATTTCTCTCCGCGATCCTCGCGGGGATCTCGATCGCCATCGGCGGGATCGCGTTTTTGTCGTCGGAATCCAAGGTGATCGGCGCGCTGTTTTTCACGGTCGGGCTCTTCACGATCTGCTCGTTCGGCTTCAATTTATTTACGGGCAAGGTCTGTTACGCCCCGGAAAACGACGGCCGTTACGCGCTGGATCTCGTGTTCATCTGGCTCGGCAACCTGGCGGGTGCGATCCTGACCTCGCTTGCGCTGCGCCTCACCCGCGTCGCTCCGGCGCTGATCGAGCGGGCGCAGGCCTTGTGTGAAGCAAAGCTTTCCGATCATCTGATCAGCATTTTCTTCCTTGCGTTTTTCTGCAATCTGCTCATTTTCATCGCCGTGGACGGCTACAAAAGCCTCGACAGCGCCCTCGGGCGGCATCTCGCGCTCTTTTTCGGCGTGACGGTGTTCATCCTCTGCGGCTTTGAGCATTGCGTCGCCAATATGTTCTATTTCGCGCTCGCCGGGTCCTACACCCTGCAAACGCTCGGGTATCTTTTGGTGATGACTTGCGGCAACGCGCTCGGCGGGATCGGTCTGTTTTTACTGAAGCGTTTTTGCACCAAAAAGGCTTGACGGGCGCCGTTTTTTCCGGTATCATAAAATCCGGTCGATGAAGGAGAGAGTATGCATTACGAATTTACGCCGCGCGGGGTCTGCTCGCGCAGGATCGAATTTGATTTAGACGGGGAGATCGTCCAAAACGTGCGTTTTCAGGGCGGCTGCGACGGAAACCTGAAAGCCGTGTCCAAGCTCGTGGAGGGAAAACCGGCGCGGGAGATCGAAAAGATCCTGCGCGGGAACACCTGCGGCTTCAAGCAAACCTCCTGCGCGGATCAGTTCGCGATCGCTCTGCGCCGGGCGCTGGACGGACAAAACGAATAAAAAGCGCGCAAAAAAGCGGGATGCAGAGTGCATCCCGCTTTTCTTTTTTTGATTATTTTTCCGGTTTTACGAAGCGTTTCATCGCTTCAAACGATTTGTCGCTGATGTCGTGCTCGATCTTGCAGGCGTCGGCGGCGGCGGTCTCTTCGTCGATCCCGAGATTCGTTAAAACCTGCGTCAGCACCACGTGGCGCTCGTAGATCTTTTCCGCGATCGCTTGCCCTTTTTCGGTCAGCGTGATATGCCCCGCGTCGCTCACGGAGAGATACCCGTCGCGTTTCAGGCGCGCCACGGCGCGGCTCACGGAGGGCTTGGAAAACTTCATCTCCTCCGCCACGTCGATCGAACGCACGGGATCTTTGCGGTGGGCTAAAATCAGTATCGTTTCCAGATACATTTCACCGGATTCCTGCATCGTTTGGCGCTCCTTTCCGTCTTTTTGCTCATTATAGCAGAAAACGATCCGAAAATCAAGCGGAAGAAAACGCGCGGATAAGTAAAGTTTTTGAAAATTTCGACTCTTTTTTTCGCAAAACCTCTTGACAAGTTAGCAAAGGCTAACTATAATACCTATGGTTCTTATAGCGCAGCGATCAAAAGGGAAAAGAGGATCTTCCATGATGCCGTTGAATCTGGCCTCGGTCGGCGAGGACAATATCATCCGCAAGGTCGGAGGCAATTCGGAAGTGCGGCAGCATCTGGAAACCTTGGGCTTCGTGGTCGGCGCGCGGGTACAGGTCGTGGCGCAGACCGGCGGCAACCTGATCGTGAACGTGAAGGAATCGCGCGTTGCCGTGAGCCGTGAAATGGCACAAAAGATCATGATATGAAGGAGGACCGGACATGAACACGTTAAAAGACGTTAAGGTCGGCGAGACCGTGAAAGTGGTCAAGCTGCACGGAGAAGGCGCGGTGAAACGCCGGATCATGGATATGGGCATCACCCGCGGCGTGGAGATCTTCGTCCGCAAGGTGGCTCCGCTCGGAGATCCCGTGGAGGTCAACGTGCGCGGTTACGAACTCAGCCTGCGCAAAGCGGACGCGGAAATGATCGAGGTCGAGTGACTCCGGCTTGGTCGGCGGAGCCCTCCTATTTTTTTGGACTTAAAGTTAGCGTTTGCTAACTGCGGAAACGTGAAAGTGAGGAAAGGTTTATGGAATTGAGAATTGCCCTTGCGGGCAACCCGAACAGCGGGAAGACCACCCTGTTCAACGCGCTCACCGGTTCCAACCAGTTCGTCGGAAACTGGCCGGGCGTGACCGTGGAGAAAAAAGAAGGCAAATTGAAAAAGCACGCCGACGTGACGATCACCGACCTTCCGGGCATCTATTCGCTGTCTCCCTATACGCTGGAAGAAGTCGTCGCGCGAAATTATCTCATCAACGAGCGCCCGAACGCGATTCTGAATATCATCGACGGCACGAACTTGGAGCGCAACCTGTATCTGACCACGCAGCTGACCGAGCTCGGGATCCCCGTGGTCGTCGCCATCAACATGATGGACGTGGTGCGCAAAAACGGCGACAAGATCAACGTGGAGGAGCTTTCCCGCCAGATCGGGTGCAGGATCGTGGAGATCTCCGCGCTCAAAGGCGAGGGCGTCGCGGAGGCGGCGGAGGCCGCGATCGACGCGGCGCGCAACGGCCGCACGATCCCCCAGCACAGCTTTTCCGGTCCCGTGGAGCACGCGATCGCGCATATCGAGGAAGCCGCCGTGCACTCCCTGCCGGAGGAACAGCAGCGCTGGTACGCGATCAAGATCTTCGAGCGCGACGATAAGGTATTGGAACAGTTAAAGATTCCGCAAAGCGTGCTCGAGCATATCGAAAACGACATCAAGGCGGCGGAAAAAGAGCTGGACGACGACGCGGAGTCGATCATCACGGGCGAGCGTTACGTGTATATCGCGGGCATCATCAAGGCGTGCTACAAGAAAAAGAGCGCGGGCAAGCTGTCCGCCTCCGATAAGATCGACCGGATCGTGACCAACCGCTGGTTAGGGCTTCCGATCTTTGCGGTCGTGATGTTTTTGATCTATTACATCGCCATGGTCGCCGTCGGCACCCCCGCGACGGACTGGGCGAACGACGGTCTGTTCGGCGACGGCTGGCACTTGTTCGGCATCGGCGCCGGCGAATACGAAGCGGCGGCGGACGATTATACCGCGGCGTATCAGGCGGTGGACGCGTATGAGGTGATCGATCTTTCGGACGAGGAGCTCGACGCCGACGCGGCGCTTTTTAAACTCAAAGCCTTTACCTCTGATAAAACTTCGGTCAAATACCTTGTGGAAGACGAAGAGACCCTCGCGGAAAGCGAGATCGACGTATATTTTGCCGCCGTCCCCGAGGACGCGGACGAAGACGAAACCAACGCTTTGAGTTATCAGGACGCCGTCGCCTATTTTGAAGAAAACGGCTTTGACGAGCCCTCTCCCGACGCTTACGGCGTCTGGGTGCCGGGCATCCCGGTGCTCGTGGAGAACGGTCTGGATTCGATCGGCTGCGCCGACTGGCTCAAAGGGCTGATTCTGGACGGGATCGTCGCGGGCGTCGGCGCGGTGCTCGGATTCGTGCCGCAGATGCTCGTGCTGTTCTTGCTGCTCGCCTTCGTGGAAGCCTGCGGGTATATGGCGCGCATCGCGTTCGTGCTGGACCGCGTGTTCCGGAAATTCGGTCTTTCCGGCAAATCATTCATCCCGATTCTGATCGGCACCGGCTGCGGCGTGCCCGGCATCATGGCGTCCCGCACGATCGAAAACGAGCGCGATCGCAGAATGACGATCATGACCACCACCTTCATCCCCTGCAGCGCAAAGATCCCGTTCATCTCCATGATCGCGGGCGCGATCTTCGGCGGCAGCGCGATCATCGCCACGAGCGCGTATTTCCTCGGGATGGCGGCGATCATCCTTTCCGGGATCATCTTAAAGAAAACGCGTCCCTTTGCGGGCGAACCGGCGCCCTTTGTCATGGAGCTTCCCGCTTACCATTGGCCGACCGTTTCCAACGTGCTGCGCAGTATGTGGGAGCGCGGCTGGAGCTTCATCAAAAAAGCGGGCACGATCATTTTGCTCTCCACGATCTTCGTATGGTTCACGACCTATTTCGGCTTTACCGAAGACGGTTTCCGGATGCTCTCCGAGGATGAGATCCACTTAAGCATCCTCGCCTCGATCGGAAGCGTGCTCGCCTTTATTTTCCGGCCGCTCGGCTGGGGCACCTGGCAGGCTGCCGTCGCCTCCGTCACGGGGCTTGTCGCCAAAGAGAATATCGTCGGCACGCTCGGCATCCTGTATGCCGGCGGCGCGGGCAGCGTGTATCAGAATCTGGCAAGCGCCTTTACCGGGATCAGCGCCTATTCCTTCCTTGCGTTCAACCTGCTGTGCGCGCCCTGCTTTGCGGCGATCGGCGCGATCAAGCGCGAGATGAACAACGCAAAATGGACCTGGTTTGCGATCCTCTATCAATGCGGATTTGCCTACCTTATCGCGCTGTGCATCAATCAGTTCGGCAACCTGTTCACGGGCACGGGCAACGTGATCGGCGTGATCGTTTCCGCCGCCGTGGTCTTGTTTGCGGCGTATATGCTCTTCAAGCCCTACAAGGAAGCGACCAAGCTTTCCTCAAACGCGTATAAAGCATAAAAAAGCGGATCCCGACGGTTGAAAGGAGGAACTGCCATGGCAGAATTTTTCGCGGCGAACTTATCCACGATTGCCGTAGCTCTCGGGCTTTGCGTGCTCGTGGGCGCGATCGTCTGGTACCTTGTGCGTCAGAAAAAGGCGGGCAAGTCCTCCTGCGGAAACAATTGTGCGCATTGCGCCATGCGCGACAAGTGCCATAAGGTATGATTTCAAAAGGGTAAAAAAGCGCCCGTCGGCAGACGGGCGCTTTTCCAAGCGCCGGAGCCGTTTTCTGAAAATGTAAAAAAATGCAAATTTCTCTTGACAAACCGCGTGAGCGGGAGTATAATCGCCCCATAAAGTTTTTCGGAGAAACGTATGAAAAACGCAAATTGCATCGCAAAGTACTGGTACTTTTACTTTACGCAGGTCGCAAGGTAAAGGTTAATTTACGATGCAGTCAATTTTTTAAGTCAGATAAAATTGAGATGCGGCAAGGTAATTTAACCTGTGCCGCATCTTTTTTAGTATGAAAAGGAGAGAATATGCCGTTATCCAAACGATGGTGAGGCGCGCAGAGCGCGAAAGTCACGATCCCATATCCGTATCCACCGATTGACAGAAAGGACTCCGACGATGGCACAGATCCCGTATAAAATCTATCTGGACGAAAGCGAACTGCCGCGCGCCTGGTATAACCTGCGCGCCGATATGGTAAACAAACCCGCGCCGCTTCTGAACCCCGGCACCTTAAAGCCGATGCAGGCCGAAGAGCTTGCCCCCGTGTTCTGCGAAGAACTCATCCGCCAGGAGCTCGACAACGATACCGCGTATTTCGAGATCCCGCAGGAGATCTTGGATTTCTACCAAATGTATCGTCCCTCGCCTCTGGTGCGCGCGTATTTTTTGGAAAAGGCGCTCGGCACCCCCGCGAAGATCTATTATAAGTTCGAGGGCAACAACACCTCCGGCTCGCACAAACTCAATTCCGCGATCGCCCAGGCGTATTACGCGAAAAAGCAGGGATTAGCCGGCGTCACCACGGAAACGGGCGCCGGTCAATGGGGCACCGCGCTTTCCATGGCGTGTTCCTATTTCGATCTGGACTGCAAGGTCTATATGGTGAAGGTCTCCTACGAGCAAAAACCCTTCCGCCGCGAAGTGATGCGCACCTACGGCGCGTCCGTCACCCCCTCGCCCTCGCTGACGACCGAAATCGGCAAAAAGATCTTAAACGAACACCCCGGCACGACCGGAAGCTTGGGCTGCGCGATCAGCGAGGCGGTCGAGGTCGCAACCAAGACCCCGGGCTACCGTTACGTGCTCGGCAGCGTGTTGAACCAGGTGCTGCTGCATCAGAGCGTGATCGGGCTGGAAACCGAGGCGGCTTTGAAAAAGTACGATATCAAGCCCGATATCATCATCGGCTGCGCGGGCGGCGGCTCGAATTTGGGCGGTCTGATCGCGCCGTTTATGCGCGATAAGATCCGGGGCAAGCTCGATTGCCGGATCATCGCCGTGGAGCCGAAATCCTGCCCGAGCTTTACCCGCGGGACTTACGCGTACGATTTCTGCGATACCGGCATGGTCTGTCCGCTTGCTAAAATGTACACGCTCGGATCGTCGTTCATCCCCTCGCCGAACCACGCAGGCGGGCTCCGGTATCACGGTATGAGCTCCATCCTCTCCCAGCTTTACGACGACGGGTATCTGGAAGCGACCTCCGTCGGGCAGGTCGAAGTCTTTCAGGCGGCGGAACAGTTTGCGCGTGTGGAGGGCATCCTCCCCGCGCCGGAAAGCTCCCACGCGATCCGCGTGGCGATCGACGAAGCGATCCGCTGCCGCGAAAGCGGAGAAGAGAAAACCATCGTGTTCGGGCTGACCGGCACCGGTTATTTCGATCTGGTCGCTTACGAAAAATTCCACGACGGCAAAATGGAAGACCAGATCCCCACGGACGCGGAGCTTGAGGCAAGTCTGAAAAACTTACCGCGCGTTGAATAAAAGCGGATCGGCTTCCGATCCGAAAGGAAGGACGTTTCTATGGACACCACTTCTCTGATCACGCTGTGTCTGATCGCCTGCTTTTTTGCGGTGATGATCCTCATCGGCGTCAAGAGCAAAAAACACGCGTCCGACGTGGACGGGTTCGTTTTGGGTTCCCGTTCCGTCGGGCCCTGGCTGAGCGCTTTTGCGTTCGGCACCTCGTATTTCTCCGCCGTGATCTTCGTCGGTTACGCGGGTCAGTTCGGCTGGAATTTCGGGCTTGCCTCCACCTGGATCGGCTTGGGCAACGCGTTTATCGGCTCGCTTTTGGCCTGGAGCATTCTGGGCAGGCGCACCCGCATCATGACCCAGCATCTGTCGAGCAAGACCATGCCGGACTTTTTCGGCACCCGCTTTGCGTCCCCCGCCCTGAAAGTCGCGGCGAGCGTGATCACCTTCGTATTTCTGATCCCCTATACCGCGAGCTTGTATAACGGGCTTTCGCGCCTGTTCTCCATGGCGTTTCCGGGGATCGATTACGCGGTCTGCGTCGTGATCATGGCGGTGCTCACCGGGATTTACGTGATTTTAGGCGGGTATATGGCGACCGCGCTCAACGATTTCATCCAGGGGATCATCATGCTTGCGGGCATCGTCGCCGTGATCGCGGCGGTACTCAACAACAACGGCGGCTTTCTGGCGGCAACGGAGATGCTCGCGACCGGGGAGACCGGCGGCTGGCAGTTTGCCTCGTTTTTAGGCCCGGATCCGACGTTTTTGCTCTTCGTCGTGCTGCTCACCTCGCTCGGCACCTGGGGCTTGCCGCAGATGGTCGGCAAGTTCTACGCGATCAAGAACGAGGATTCGATCAAAAAGGGCACGATCATCTCCACCCTTTTCGCGATCGTGGTCGCCGGCGGCTGCTACTTTTTAGGCGGCTTTGCGCGGCTCTATCCCGACGCCGCGCAGGAGGGCTTTGACGCGATCATCCCCGCGATGCTGTCCACGCTCTCGCCGATCATCATCGGTATCGTGATCGTGCTCGTGCTGTCCGCGTCCATGTCCACGCTGTCGAGTCTGGTGCTCACCAGCTCTTCCACGATCACGCTCGATCTGATCGGGCCGATGAAGAAAAAGGAAATGGAAGAGCCGAAAAAGCTCTTCACCATGCGCGCGTTCATCGTCGTGTTCATCGCGATTTCCGCCGTGATCGCGATCTATCAGGCAAATTCCAAGAGCTTGTTTATCGCGCAGATGATGGGCGTGTCCTGGGGCGCGCTCGCCGGCGCCTTTTTGGCTCCGTTCTTATACGGCTTATACTCGAAAAAGATCTCGAAGGTTTCCGTTGCCGCCTGCTTTGTCTGGGGCGTGGGGCTGGAGATCGTGCAGCTTTTCGTTTCTCTCGGGGTCTTCCGATTTACCGAGGGCTCGCTTTTGGCATTCGTATTCAAAAACTCGCTGTATTCCGGCGTATTCGCCATGGTGGGCGGGCTTGTTCTCGTCCCGCTTGTGAGTTTGCTTACGAGAAAAAGCGTGCCCGCAGGTACGGAAGAAATGTTTGCCTGCTATAAGCAGAGCAAAAACGTGGAGATCACCGACAGCCTTGGGAAATAAGACGGGAGAACCGAAAAGGAGTTTACTATGAAACGATATTATCAAAAAGAGATCGAAACCGCCCCGCGCGAGGAGATCTTGAAGATCCAGAACGAAAAGATCGTGCGGCAGGTCAAGCACGTGTACGAAAACGTGCCCTATTATCGGGCGCTCATGGATGAAAAGGGCGTCAAACCCGGGGATATCAAAAGTGTGGACGATATCAAGCTGTTGCCGTTTCTGTCCAAAGCGGATTTAAGAGAAGCGTATCCTTACGGGCTTTTGGGCACGGATCTGAAAAACTGCGTGCGCATCCAGTCCACCTCCGGCACGACCGGCAAGCGCGTGGTCGCGTTTTATACCCAGCACGACATCGATCTGTGGGAGGAATGCTGCGCGCGCGCCATCGTCGCCGTCGGCGGCACGGAAGAGGACGTGTGCCAGGTCTGTTACGGTTACGGCTTGTTCACCGGCGGCCCCGGGCTCAACGGCGGCTCGCATAAGGTGGGCTGCCTCACGCTTCCCATGTCCAGCGGCAACACGGAGCGGCAGATCCAGTTCATGATGGACTTAAACGCCACGATCCTGTGCTGCACCCCCTCGTACGCCGCCTATATCGGCGAAAGCTTAAAGGAGCGCGGCTACAAGCCGGAGGATAATAAACTGAAGGCGGGCATCTTCGGCGCGGAGCCCTGGACGGAGGAAATGCGCCGCGAGATCGAAAAGAGCCTCGGCATCAAAGCATACGATATTTACGGGCTGACCGAAACGAGCGGTCCCGGCGTCTCCTTCGAGTGCGAGGAACAGCGCGGGATGCACATCAACGAGGATCATTTCTACGCGGAGATCATCGATCCCGAGACCGGCGAGGTCCTGCCCAACGGGGAAGTGGGCGAGCTTGTCTTCACCAGCCTGGACAAGGAG
>CADBPF010000098.1 GCA_902796545.1 uncultured Ruminococcus sp.
GAACGGCACGGATTATACGAAAACGACCCTCGCCTCGTTTGTCCCGGTGCTCGATTCCTGGGGCGAGCCCTGCTTATACGATACGGTCCGAAACGAGCTGTTCTACAACGAGGGCGCGGGACGCTTTTTGTTCGGGTGATGCGCCAAAAGAAAGGCGCGCGCGTATCCTGTCATGGGAACGGTCGCGCGCGAAAGGAGAAGACCGGCATGGAAAACCCGCGCTTTGCCGAACGCCTGTCCGCGCTGGAAACCAACGAGAAAAACCTGTTCCACCGGATCGTCGAGGTGAAAAACGACCTGTCCGAGATCCATCACGTGTCCGCGCTCTGCGAGGCGATCTCGGCGAAACTGGAGCACGCAAAAGAACAGTTATCCGCCATGGATCAGCGCCTGTCCGCGCTGGAGCGCGCACCGGCAGAGGATCTGCGCCATTACAAGCGCGCGGCGATCAGTTATCTGATCACGGGCTTTTTGGCGGCGGCGTGCGCGATGCTCGGCATCGGACAACTGTTATAACGAAAAGGAGAATCAAGATGAAAAATCCATTTGAAAGCGGAAAGATCCGCGTGACCAGCGTTTACGGCAAACGCGGCGACGCCTTCCACAAGGGCATGGACCTCGTGGGCGTGTCCAGCCTCCGCGTGGTCGCCGTGGAAGACGCCACGGTGGGCGTTTCCACGATCATCACGGATCACGGCAACCGCACCTGGGAATGGGGCAACTACGTGCGCCTCGATCTCGACGACGGCAGAAGACTCTACCATTGCCATCTCGCCAACCGCCTGGTCAAAACGGGCGAGCGCGTGCGCAAAGGGCAGGTGCTCGGCATCGCCGGGGAGACCGGCAACGCCACGGGCGTGCATCTGCATTGGGAGCTGCGCCCGGCGGGATACAGCACGGAAAGCCTGAATATTTCCGAGTGGAGCGGGATCCCGAACAAGATCGGCACCTACGATCCCTCCCCGACGGAAAGCGCGCCGGAAACACCCTCTCCCGCGCCCGGAAAAGAGAGCTTTTATGTCGGTGAGACCGTAAAAATCAAACAGGGCGCCGTCTATACCAACGGCGTGAAGGTGCCGAAAAAATACCTCGGCGTGCCTTATACCGTCGAGGAGGTCAAGCCGGGCAGAGTCTTGATCGCGGAACTGTATTCCTGGGTCGCGGACGAGTATCTGGAAAAAGCCGCCGGCAGCTCCGGCGCGGATGCCGTCATCCGGGTGGGCGACCGCGTCAAGATCGTATCGGGCGCCAAATATACCAACGGTGTGAAGGTGCCCGTCCGCTATCTCGGCGTTCCGATGACGGTCGCGCAGGTAAGAGAAGGCCGCGTGCTGATCTCCGAACTCAATTCCTGGGTGCCGCGGCAGTACGTGGAGAAAATCTGATATGCACGTGTTTTCCGACTTTTTACAGGAATACGGCTCCTCGCTGTTATACGCGCTCGTCACCGCCGTGTTCGGCTATCTCGGCGTGATCGCGAAAAAGCTCTGGCAAAAATGGTTCAACGAACGCGAAAAAGAACGCGCGGCGCACACCGTGGTCAAAGCGGTCGAACAGATCTATACCGACCTGCACGGCGAAGAAAAACTGCAGCGCGCGCTCTGCGATCTCGAAGAACTGCTCAACGCCCGCGAGATCCCCGTCAGCGCCCCCGAGCTGCGGCTTTTATTGGAATCCGCCCTCGCGGAATACAACAAAGCCTTTGAAAAAGAACCGAAAGCCGCTTGAATATATTGGGTTTTGATTTTCGTCCTTCCGTTTCTGTTTGAAAAACCGAAGCGAAAAGAACCGTATCGTCTTGGGATATTGGCGCAGAGCGCCAAAAACGTCCGTAAAAACAAAAAAACCGCGGAAATTATCCGCGGTTTTTTGTTTTTTTGGCGTTCCCCATTCTTGCGAAAAGAAAAGGCGGAATAGAACCTAAAATCCCAAACTCAATCCAAAACGACCTTATGATAGGTTTTTTTGCCCTTTTTCAAGGTGACGCCGGCGCGGAGGGCTTCTCCGGGGACGGTGGCTTTGAGGTTGGTGATCTTTTCGTCGTTGACGGCGGCGCCGCCCTGCTCGATCAGGCGGCGGGCTTCGCCGCGGGAGGGGGTGAGCCCGGTCCTGCAATACAGCTCGATCAGGCTGATCGCGCCGTCGGTCAGCTCCGATTCGGACAAGCGCGTGGTCGGGATATTCTCGCTGTCCGCGCCGCCGGAGAAAAGGGCGCGCGCGGCAGAAAGGGCTTTGTTTGCTTCCTCTTCGCCGTGCACGAGGGTGGTAAGCTCCAGCGCAAGGCGCTCCTTTGCCTCGTTGAGAGAGGCGCCGGAGAGCTTTTCATACTCGGCGATCTCGTCTAAATCCATAAAGGTGAGCATGCGCATCACGCGGATCACGTCTTCGTCCGCGACGTTGCGCCAGTACTGGAAAAAGTCGTAGGGGCTGGTCTTATCGGGATCGAGCCAGACGGCGTTGCCCGCGGTCTTGCCCATCTTATGGCCCTGACTGTCGGTAAGCAGCGTGATCGTCATGGCGTGCGCGTCTTTTGAAAGCTTCCGGCGGATCAGCTCGGTGCCGCCGAGCATATTCGACCATTGATCGTCGCCGCCGAACTGCAGATTGCAGCCGTAATGCTGAAAGAGATAATAGAAATCGTAGGACTGCATGATCATGTAGTTGAATTCCAAAAAGGAAAGCCCGCGTTCCAGGCGCTGTTTGTAGCACTCGGCGCGCAGCATGTTATTCACGGAAAAGCAGGCGCCGACTTCGCGCAAGAGCTCCACGTAGTTGAGATCGAGTAACCAGTCCGCGTTATTGAGTAACTGCGCCTTGCCCTCTCCGAACTCGATAAAGCGCGCCATTTGCTTTTGGAAGCACATCGCGTTATGGTCGATATCCTCGCGGGTGAGCATTTTGCGCATATCGGTGCGGCCGGAGGGATCGCCGATCATGGTGGTGCCGCCGCCGATCAGGGCGATCGGCCGATTTCCCGCCATCTGCAAGCGGCGCATGAGCGTGAGCGCCATGAAATGCCCGGCGGTCAGACTGTCCGCGGTGCAGTCGAATCCGATATAAAAGGTCGCGCGCCCCTCGTTGATGAGCGAGCTGACTTCCTCTTCGCTGGTGATCTGCGCGATCAGACCGCGGGCTTGCAATTCTTCAAACAGTTTCATCTTTTTCTCCGATTTTTATTTTTGCCCCTGCAAAAGCAATTCTTTTGCGTTTGCAAGGGTCACGTCCGATACCCTGGCGCCGCCGAGGATCCGGGCAAGCTCCTGCAGGCGACCTTCCTCGTTCAAGGTGCGTACCGCGGCGTAGGTGCGGTCCGCGTCTATGAACTTTTCGACCTTCATCTGCTCATTTGCGCAGGACGCGACCTGCGCCGAATGGGTCACGCACAGCACCTGCCGCACCTTGCCGAGACGCTTCAAGGCGATCCCGATCTTCTGTGCGCTCTTGCCCGAAATGCCGGTGTCGATCTCGTCGAACACGAGCGTGCCGATCTCGTCGAGCCCGGCGAGCACGCACCTGAGCGCCAGCAGGATGCGGGACAGCTCCCCGCCGGACGCGATGCGCTCGAGCGGCATTTCCGGCTCCCCGGGGTTGGTGCCGATAAAAAAGGAAACGTCGTCGATCCCGTCGGGATCCATTTTTTCTTTTTCCGC
>CADBPF010000099.1 GCA_902796545.1 uncultured Ruminococcus sp.
ATTCGCCTTTATTTCTTACACGGGCAGTTGAACGCTTCGATCACGCCGCAGTGATTGCATTGCTTGGAGCAGATCGGCGTGGCGGCGGCGGACGCGGCGCGTTCGTATTCCTGCCAGAGATAGTCGCGTCTGACTCCGGTGGAAAGAAAGTCCCAGGGCAAAATCTCGTCTTTTCCGATCTTGCGGCAGGCGTAAAAGGAAGCGGAAAGACCGCATTCCGAGATCGTTTCTTCCCAGATCTCGGGGTGGAAGAACTCGTCCCAGGCGGAGAAGCGCTCGCCCTTGTCGCAGAGCGCGGAGAGAACCTTGGAAAGCCGCCGGTCGCCGCGCGCAAGCACCGCTTCCATGCGGCTGACGCGCGCGTCGTGATAGGAATAACTCACCTTGCGGTTGGTGATCTTTTCCCGCAGATAAAGCTGTTTTTCGCGCAAGACTTCCACCTCGTCCTGACCCGCCCATTGGAAGGGCGTCATCGGTTTGGGGATAAAGCAGGCGACGGAAAGGGAAACGCGCACGCTTTTGCCTTTGGCGTGCGTCGGGCTGTGGTAATAGAGATCGACGGCTTTTTGGGAAAGCTCTGCGATCCCGTCCAGATCGGAAAATTCCTCAAAGGGAAGCCCCAACATGAAATACAGCTTTGCCGCCGTATAACCGCTTCCGAATGCAAAGGAAAGCGAGCGCTCCAGGTCTTCCTCCGAAACGCCCTTGTTGATCACGTCCCGTAACCGCTGGGTGCCGGCCTCCGGCGCAAAGGTGAGCGAGGAACGCTGCCTGCCCGCGGTGCGGTCGATCAGATCCTGCGTGAAACTGTCGAGTCTCATGGAGGGCAGCGAAAGCGAGATCTTTTCGGGCTTGCAAAAGGCGCTTAAACCGTCGCAAAGCTCTTCCATATAGGGATAATCGGAAACGCTCAACGCGCACAGCGAGATCTCCTCGTAGCCCGTCGCGTTTTCGGCTTTTCGCGCCTGCTCGATCAGCGTTTCGGCGCTCCGGTAGCGGATCGGACGGTTGGAAAAGCCCGCCTGACAGAAGCGGCAGCCGCCCGGACAGCCGCGGAAAAGCTCAAGGGTGATGCGGTCGTGTACCGCGTCGGTAAAGGGCAGTACGAGATCGGTCGGGTAATACGCGTGTTCAAAATCGCGCACGATGCGCTTTGTGATCTTCTCCGGCGCGCCGGAAAGCGCACGGAAAGCGGCGATCGTACCGTCTGAATGGTATTCCGCCTCGTAGAGCGAGGGCACGTAAAAGCCCTCTAAATCGGCGGCGCGGCGCAGAAATTCCGCTTTGGAAAGCCCCTCTTCTTTGCATTTTCCGTACAGACGCGCGAGCTCCGGCAGGGCTTCCTCGCCCTCGCCGATGGAAAAAATATCGAAAAAGTCCGCCATCGGCTCCGGATTGAACGCGCAGGGACCGCCGCCCAAAAGGATCGGGTCGTGCTCGCCGCGTTCGCGCGCAAAGCGGGGGATGCCCGCAAGATCGAGCATATACAACACGTTCGTGTAGCACATCTCGTATTGCAGGGTAAAGGCGACGACGTCAAAATCTTTGACCGCGTCGCCGCTTTCGAGCGCCCAGAGGGGCACGCGCTTTTCCCGCATCAGATCCGCCATATCGGGCCAGGGCGCAAAACAACGCTCGCACCAAACGTTTTCTTCTTCGTTCAGCACGCCGTACAGGATCCGCATCCCCAAATTGGACATGCCGATCTCGTAACTGTCGGGAAAGCAGAAGCAGATGCGGGTCTTGCCCGTTTTGTCCTTTTTGATCTCGCCCACCTCGCCGCCGACGTAGCGCGCGGGTTTTTCCACGGTAGTCAGAAAGGGTGCGATCGTTTCCGGTATCATTTTTTCTCCCAAAGAAGCGGTTTTAGGAATCGGCCGGTATAGGATTTTTCGTTTTCGGAAACCTCCTCGGGCGTGCCGCAGGCGACGAGCGTGCCGCCGCCGTCCCCGCCCTCGGGTCCTAAATCGATCAGGTAGTCCGCGGTCTTGATCACGTCTAAATTATGCTCGATCACGATCACCGTGTTGCCGGCGTCGGTCAGACGGTTCAAGATGCCGATGAGTTTTTTCACGTCGTGCGGGTGAAGACCCGTGGTCGGCTCGTCTAAAAGATAGATCGTTTTGCCGGTGGAACGGCGGGCAAGCTCGCAGGAGAGCTTCACGCGCTGCGCCTCGCCGCCGGACAGCGTGGTGGAGGACTGACCGAGCTTGATATAGCCGAGCCCCACGTCCTGCAGGGTCTTGACCTTCCGGTAGATCTTCGGGATGGACTCGAAAAAGTCCACCGCCTCGTCCACGGTCATCTCCAACACGTCGGCAATGTTCTTGCCGTGGTATTTCACCTCTAAGGTTTCGCGGTTGTAGCGTTTGCCGTGGCACACGTCGCAGGTCACGTACACGTCGGGCAAGAAGTGCATCTCGATCTTGATCGTGCCGTCGCCGGCGCAGGATTCGCACCTGCCGCCCTTTAAGTTGAACGAGAAGCGATCCTGCTTGTAGGCGCGCACGCGCGCGTCCTCGGTCTTGGCAAACAGCTCGCGGATATCGGTGAACACGCCGATATAGGTCGCGGGGTTGGATCTCGGCGTGCGCCCGATCGGGGATTGATCGATATCGATCACCTTGTCCAAATGCTCCATGCCCGTGACCTTGTCGCAGTCGCCGAGCAGTTTGAAGGAATGGTTTAAGGTGCGCTTGAGCTGCGGCAAAAGAATGCCGTTCAACAGCGAGGATTTGCCCGAGCCGGACACGCCGGTCAGACAGATAAAGGTGCCGAGCGGGAAGGATACGTCGATATTTTTCAGGTTGTTCTGTCTTGCGCCGTGCACGGTGAGCGTTTTGCCGTTGCCCTTGCGGCGCTTGTCCGGCACCGGGATCGAAAGATCGCCGGACAGATAGCGGCCGGTATAGGAGGCTTTGCACTTTTTCAGATCCTCCGGCACGCCGTTGAAGATCACCTCGCCGCCGTGCACGCCCGCTTTCGGGCCGATGTCCACGACCCAATCCGCGTTCAAGATCGTTTCCTCGTCGTGCTCGACCACGATGACCGTGTTGCCCACGTCGCGCAGGCGTTTGAGCGAGTCGATGAGCAAGAGATTGTCGCGCTGGTGCAAGCCGATGCTCGGCTCGTCCAAAATATACAACACGCCCATGAGCGAGGAGCCGATCTGCGTGGCAAGGCGGATGCGCTGGCTTTCGCCGCCGGAGAGCGAGGCGCTCTTGCGGGACAGCGTGAGATACGAAAGCCCCACCGTGTTCAGAAAGCTCAAACGGGCGCGGATCTCTTTTAGGATCTCTTTTGCGATGATCTTTTCGCGTTCAGTCAGATCCAGCGCGTCCAAAAACGCGATCAGCGCGTTGACGGGCAGATCGCAGACCTCGGCGATGTTCTTGTTTCCGACGGTCACGGCGAGGATCTCGTCTTTCAGGCGTTTGCCGCGGCACGTCGAGCAGATCTCGTCTTCCAGAAACTGATCGTAATAGTCGTCGTTTGCGTACGTCATGCGCCAGCGGATCGAGGGCAAAACGCCCTCGAAAGCGGTCTGGTAATAGCGCGGTCTGCCGTGGGAGAGATAGTACATGGAATATTTTTCCGCGCCCGCGCCGTTGAGCAAGATATCGAGCGCGTGTTCGGAATACTCGCACAACGGCGTGTCCAGCGTAAAGCCGTGCGCTTTGCCGACCTCCTCGTAAAGCCTGCCCGTCCAGTTGTCCGTGATGGTCTTGAAGCCGTTGACCACGATCGCGCCCTGACGCAGGGACAGCGAGGTATCGGGGATGATCTTTTCCACGGACAGCACGCGATGCACGCCGAGCCCCGAGCAGTCGGGACAGGCGCCGTAGGGGTTGTTGAAGGAGAACATCCGCGGCGCCAGCTCCGGCAGGGAGAAATCGTGCTCCTCGCAGGCGTAGTTCTGGGACAGCGGCAGGATGCGCTCCGGATCCTTTTCCTCTTTATCCACGAGCTCCAACAGCGCGAGCCCCTCGCCCAGATTGAAGGCGATCTCCAATCCCGAGGTCAGGCGCTCGTCGATGCCGTCCTTCAAGACGAGGCGATCCACCACGATCTCGATACGGTGCTTTTTCGTTTTGGCAAGCGGCGGCACTTCGCTTACGTCGTACAATACGCCGTCCACGCGCACGCGGGCGTATCCGTTGCGCGCGGCTTCTTCAAAGACCTTTTCGTGAAGTCCCTTTTTATCGCGGATCACGGGCGCCAGGATTTGGAAGCGCGTGTTTTCGGGCAGAGATTTCACGCGGTCCACGATCTGGTCGATCGACGCGGCGCGGATCTCTTTGCCGCAGACCGGACAATGCGGGATGCCGATGCGCGCAAACAAAAGCCGCAGATAATCGTAGATCTCCGTGACCGTGCCCACCGTGGAGCGCGGGTTTTTGGAGGTCGTTTTCTGGTCGATGGAGATCGCCGGGGAAAGCCCCTCGATCTCGTCCACGTCCGGCTTGTCGAGCTGCCCCAAAAACTGCCTTGCGTAGGAGGAAAGCGACTCGACGAAGCGGCGGTAGCCCTCCGCGTAGATCGTGTCGAAGGCAAGGGACGACTTGCCCGAGCCGGACAGCCCGGAAAAAACGATCAGCTTGTCGCGGGGGATCGTTAAGGAAATATCTTTTAAGTTGTTGACCCGCGCACCGCGGATCTTGATGGAATCCAATGCCATAAAATCAGGTCTCCTGCTCTAAATCGCGGATCTTGTCGCGCAAGATCGCCGCCAGTTCGAAATCGAGTTTTTTTGCCGCCTCGTTCATGCGCAGATAGAGGCTTTTTATCAGTTTCTGCTTTTCCGTGCGGGACAGTTTTTTGCGCGCGTCTTCGCGCCCCTCTTCGATCTTTTCCGCCTCGGGCAGCTCGCGCACGGGCTTTACGATCGTGTGCGGAACGATCCCGTGTTCCGTATTATAGCGGTCCTGGATCCCGCGCCGGCGCGCCGTTTCGTCGATCGCGGCGCGCATGGAGTCGGTGATCGTTTCGGCGTAGAGGATCACGCGGCCCTCCTCGTGCCGCGCGGCGCGGCCGAAGATCTGGATCAGACTGCGCGTGGAGCGCAAAAAGCCCTCTTTGTCCGCGTCGAGGATCGCCACGAGCGAAACCTCCGGCAGATCCAGCCCTTCGCGCAAAAGGTTGATGCCGACGAGGATATCGAAGACCCCTGTGCGCAGGTCGTTTAGGAGCTTGATGCGCTCGATCGTTTCCACGTTGTGGTGCAGATAACGCACCTTCAGTCCGCGCCCGGACAGGTATTCCGTGAGATCCTCCGCCATCTTTTTGGTGAGCGTCAGCACGAGCGAGCGCTGGTTCTTGTCCGCGCGCGATTTTAATTCGGTATAGAGATCGTCGATCTGCCCCTCGGGCTTGCGCACCTCCACGAGCGGATCGAGCAGTCCGGTGGGACGGATCAATTGCTCGGCGACCGCGTCGGAGACCTTGAATTCGTAGTCGCCAGGGGTCGCGGACACGTACACGATCTGCGAGAGCTTTTGCTCGAATTCGTCAAAGGTGAGCGGACGGTTGTCGTAGGCGCTCGGAAGCCGGAAGCCGTAATCGATCAGGTTCTTCTTGCGCGCGCGGTCGCCCGCGCTCATCCCGTGTACCTGCGGGAGCGTCACGTGGGATTCGTCCACGAACAGTAAGAAATCCTCCGGGAAATAGTCGAGCAGGGTATAGGGCGTACTGCCGGGCGCGCGGCGCGCGAAGATGCGCGAATAGTTTTCGATTCCGGAGCAGAAGCCGAGTTCGCCGATCATTTCCAGATCGTATTTCACGCGTTCGGAAATGCGCTGGGCTTCCAGAAGCTTGCCCTGATCGGTGAAGAATTTGACGCGTTCTTCGAGCTCCGCCTCGATCTCTTCGATCGCTTCCTTGCGCTTTTGGCGGCTGGTCACGTAGTGGCTCGCGGGATAGAGGATCAGCCGGTTGATCCGCCCGAGCTTTTCGCCGGTCACGGGATTCAGGCGCCAGAGCGACTCGATCTCGTCGCCGAAGAGCTCCACGCGGTCGCATTCTTCCTCGTTTCCGGCGGGGAAGATGTCGATCACGTCGCCGCGGATGCGGAAACGGCTGCGGGACAGATCCATGTCGTTGCGCTGGTATTGCAGCTCCGTGAGCCGGTGCGCGAGCGTTTTGCGGTCGAGCACCATGCCGGGACGCAGCTCTAAGGTGTTGCGGGCGTATTCCTCCGGATCGCCGAGCGAGTAGATGCAGGAAACGCTCGATACGATGATCACGTCGCGCCGCTCGAAAAGCGACATCGTCGCCGCGTGGCGCATCCGGTCGATCTCGTCGTTGATCGAGGAGTCCTTTTCGATATATAGATCCTTGCCGGGGATATACGCCTCCGGCTGATAATAGTCGTAATAGGACACGAAAAAGCCCACGGCGTTGTTCGGGAAGAATTCCCGGAACTCCGTGCAAAGCTGTGCGGCAAGCGTTTTGTTGTGCGCCAACACCAGCGTCGGACGGCCGGTTTTGGCGATGATGTTTGCCATCGTATAGGTCTTGCCGGAACCGGTCACGCCGAGCAGGGTCTGCGCGCGCAGACCGGCGTCGATCCCGCGGGCGATCCGGTCGATCGCCTGCGGCTGGTCGCCCGTCGGTTCAAAGGGCGAGCGCAGGTCAAAAACTTCGTTTCCCATAATGGATCTATTATATCATAAATCCGGATTTCTTCAAGAGTCGGGCGCAAAAAAAGCGCCCCGCGGCGGCGGGGCGCTTCCAAGCGGTTTTCGGGGCCCTGAATCGTTTAAGACGGGTTCGGATCGAAGCCCGACTGCAGTTCCGGATCGCTTGCGGCTTCTTTCAGATAGTCCTGCAGTTCGGGATAGTCCTGCAACAGCCGCGTCTGCACGTCGGCGGCGATCAGCTTTGCGCCGCGGGAGGACAGACGGATGACCTGCGGGGTCTCCGGATCGTCCGGCGCGTGGGCGTAGAGGCTCAATACGCCTTTTTCGCCCTCAAGGTCGTAGATCTGCTTGAATTGCAGATAGCTTTCCTCGAAAAGATCGTAAAAGAGCACGCCGTCTTCTTCGGCGACGGCCTTCATCGCGTCGCGGTAGTCGGCAAGGCGGCTGGTCCGGTCGGGTATGTTGAGGGAGTTGGGCAGTACGATCGGAGAAAGGATGATCGGCGTTGCGCCCGCCTCTCGGATCGGTTCGAGATACGCTTTGCGCAGGATCGCGCGAAACGAGATCGTTCCGTCGTCCAAAATGCCGCTTTCGTTTGCCTCTGCCGGATCGGCAAGCGGATCGGTATGGAGGATCTTGCCGGTCTCCGGATTATTGCTTGAAGCGTCCCGGTTGCCGAACTGGATGAGCACGAGATCGCCTTTTTGCAGCTTCGTGCGGATCGAATCGTAGCCGTAGGTCGAAAGGAAACTGTACGAGCTTTCGCCCATTTGCGAAACGTTCAGAAAATAGGCGTTCTGGTTGAACGACGCGGCAAGCTGCGTCGCCCAGCAGGAAGCGCCCGTGGTCTCTTCCACGGACTCGCTGACCTCGGTGATATGCGTATCGCCGACCAGCCACACGCGCACGATCTCCTGCTCGCGTTCCGGCAGCGTAAAGCCGCTGTTTTCCACGTTTTTACGGAAGGTTTCCGGCGTTTCCCTGGGCGGATTCAAAACGAAGGGAAGCGCGCAGAAGATCACGGCAAAAAGGATCCACAGAAAATTGCGTCTCAAAAAATCGATCACGGTCTGCGCCCTGCTTTCTTTTGATTTTTCACAAGATTCCGATACGCCGCCCGGTGCAAAAGAACAAAGACGGCAAGCAATACCACGATCACGAAAATCAGGATCCAAAGCGTGAAATCCGGTTTCGATCCGTCGTTTTCTGCGCCCGGCATTTCTTTGGCGGGCTCGATCGGTACGTGATCGGGATATAAGGGTTCACTCAATAACTCCACGCCGTCCTGGGTCACGCGCAGGGTCCCGACGGCCTCGTCGGAAAAGGGCGGAGAGAGCGTTTCCGGGATCTCGGCGTCGTATTCCAAAGCGCCGCCGGATACGTCCTTTAAGATCGTCACGGTGCGGCGGGTCACGAGCTTCAGTTCGCTTTCCGTCGCGCCGGTCAAAGCGATCGTCGCGTAGCGCTCACCCGCTTGGATCCCGGCGACTTTCGTGAAATTGGCAAAGCCCCAGTCAAGCAGGGCGGTCGCTTCGCTGCGCGCCAAATTCTCGCCGTTCTCGCCGCGCCCCGCGCCCAAACAGACGACCGCGAGTGTCAGACCGTTTTTCTCGCAGAGCGTGGACAGGCAGCATCCGGCGTTGAGCGTCGTGCCGCTTTTGATCCCGCGCAATCCCTCGTAATAGTTTGAATTGTAGGTATAGAGCATCGGGATCGTGGATTCGTAGGTGATCTCGCGGGGCTTGGCATATTCGGTGGCGGGGATCAGATAGCGCGTGGTCGAGATGATCTTTTGGAAGGTCTCGTTTTGCAGCGCGACGCGCAGGATCTTCACAAGGTCGCTCGCGGTGGTCAGATGCCCTGCCGCGTCCAGCCCGTGGGCGTTCACGAAATGGGTGTTGGTGGCGCCGCATTCGGCGGCAAAGGCATCCATGCGGGCGCAGAACGCGCTGATATCGCCCTCTCCGAAATGGTAGGCGAGCACGCTTGCGGCGTCGCAGGCGCTCGGCAGCATGGCGGCGTACATGAGCTGCGCGGCGGTGAGCTGTTCGCCCTGCGACAGTTCGATATTGACGCCGCCGACGGCGTAAATATCGTCAAACAGACTCTCGTCCGGTACGGTGATCGTCGTGTGGTCGGGGTCCGGGCAGAGACGGATCACGGTCATCACGGTCGCGATTTTGGTCAGCGACGCGGGCGCGCGCAGCTCGTCCGGATTTTTGGAAAAGAGGATCTGTCCGCTTTCCGGCTCGAATAAGATCGCGGCGGCGCTCGTCAGAGCTTCCGGCGGCGTCAAGGCCCGCGCGCGGATCGGCGTAAATACCGAAAACAATACCGCGAAAACGATCAGGATGGTCAAACAGCGTCGGTTCATGGGTCCACTCCGTCAATGGTCGCGATGCGCCATGGTCTCGATCAATAAAGCCAGTTCGGCTTTCGCCTCTCCGTCGGGGAAGACGGAAAGGGCGTCGAAGGCTTGCGTCACGTGTTCGCGCAGCCGTTCGCGGTAGGGGGTCTCCCCGTAGCGCAAAAACAGATCGCGCGCCTGCTTCAAGTCCTCTTCGGCGGCGTCGGGATTGCCGAGTACGCCGTTTAGGAAGTCGCGTTCCTCTCTGCTTGCGGCTAAGAGCGCCCAGTGGGCAAAGAAGGTGCGTTTGCCCTCGCGCAGATCGCTGTAAAGCGGCTTTCCGAGCTTTTTCGCGTCGGCGCAAAGCCCGAGATAATCGTCGGTCAGCTGGAAGACTAACCCCAGGTGATCCGAGAGGTCTTTGAGCGTTTTTTGTAGCTTCTCGTCCGGCGCCTCGTTTTTGGCGCAGACCGCGCCGCAGGTGAGCGAAAACTCGAAGAGCACGCCGGTCTTCGCCTGATAGATCGTCTGCAAAAGCATATCGTCAAAGTCCGCGCGCGGATCGGACAGGCGCGTGTCCAGACATTCGCCGGATAAGAGCCGCGGCAGGGTTTCGTTGGAGAGCTTTTCGGTCAGATAGCGGTAAGAAGCGTCCGTGATCGGCGCGCGCGAAAGATAGTAAAAAGCACGGCCGAGAAGCGCGTCTCCGGCAAGGATCGCCGTGGAAACGCCGTAATGGAAAGCAAGATCCGGATCCTGGATCCCGGACAGAGAAGCGGCGAGCAGATGTGCGCTCAAATCTCCGCGGCGGGTATCGTCGCGGTCGATTACGTCGTCGTGGACGAGCGTGAACAGGTGGAAGGATTCGATCGCCGCGGCGCAGGCGACGGCGCGATCCCACGCGCTCTGATCCCCGCCGCTCAAGGCGTGCGCGGCAAGGCAGCATAAAACGGGGCGGATCATTTTTCCGCCGCGGGCAAAATAGGCGTCGGAGGCGGTCTGCAGTTCACGCGGGCGCAGACGATGCGCCGGCTCGGATCGGACGAAAGCGCGCACGTCGTTCAAGGCGCGGCTTGGTAAGGTGTCTTTCATCGGTTTGATAAAAAGTCGATAAAGTCGCAGATCATTTTGCGCTGACCCTTGGAGAGGGACAGGAACTTTTCGTAAAAAAGCTCGCCCTGCTTCACGGAAGCGGAGCTGACCGGCAGCTTGTGTTCGTCGTCTTCAAAGTTTAAGTTCGTGCAGAAGAGGAAATCTTCCAGGGTGATCCCGCCCTCCGCGTTCGCGGCGAGTTTTTTCAACAGTTTCAGGCGCGGCGGGTTTTCTTGCTGCATCAGGGCGAGCTTGCGCATCTGCACGTAGCTGATGTCGCATTCCATGGCGTAGCGGCGCCAACTGCGCTCGCCGCGCGCGGCGTCCAAGAGCAGGGCAAAAAGCTTGGCGTTAAATTTCATAAAGCGTTATTCCTCGTGGTTTCGGTCGTTGGTTTCGGTCGGCTGCGCGGCTTGATCCAGATTGGGCAGGCGGATCGTGTTCTGCGTCAGATCTTTGATTTCGCCGGTCGGCGGGAGGTTCAGCCCGGAAAGCTCGATCGTCGGATCGTTCGCGTTTCTTGCGGGCGGGGGCTCCGGCTCCTGCTCGGACGTTTCCGCTTTTTTCAAATCCCGTTTGGCTTTGGCGCGCCGGATCAGGATCACGGCGAGCACAACGACCAGCGGGATGCCCAAAACGAGCACACCGATAAACAGCAGCGTGTCCACCAACTCGTCCACCGCGCCCTTTTTCACGAGCACCGCGCTTACGCCGGAGCTGACGCCGTCGTAGGTAAAAACGATATCCGCTTCTCCCGCGCGTTTGAATTCCAGCGTTTCCTCCCCGTTGATGGTCACAACGCATTGGGAGGCGGGGATCGTGCGGGTCAGCCCGTTTGCGTAGGTGATCTCCACCTCGATCGTATCCGGGGAAAGGTGCGAACCGATCCGGTATTCCCGCGCTTTTCCCGTGGCGGCGTCCGTGGAGAAATCGTAGAGCGGCTTCACACCGGTTACGTCGTTTTGCAAGACCTCCACGGTAAAGTCCGCGCTCAACGATTCGTAGCGCACCGTGATCGTGACCGTCCCGGGACGGGAGGTATCGTAGGGCGCGAGCATTTCTTTTTGCAAAGGCACGCTCACGTTCGAGCGCGTTTCAAAATTTAATAAGAGCGCGCCGCCGGTCAGATCCAGTTCCTCGCCCGCGTAATACACGGTCTTGCTCGGCGGCAGAACGGACATGCTGACCGCGGGCGGGTTGGACACGCTCACGGCAAAATTCGCGCTCAATCCGCCGTAGGAAACGCGGACCGTCGCCACGCCGACTTCGCTGAAATCGTATTCGAGCGCGTAGTCCGATTCGGTCAGTATGCGTTCGGTCCCGTCTTTCAGCTTGGCGACGATCTCGGCGCCCGACATATTGATCGCTTCGCCGACGTAATATTCGCCGCGGCTCGGCGGACGCTTGACGATAAGCGCGCTCAACGCCTCGGCGCTGACCTCGATGCGCGTAAACGTGAAGGCGACGCCGTGAAACAGGATCACGGGAACAATACCGGCGGATCGCGTGTTGCAGAAAAAGCTGAAGCCCGCGCTCTGCGCGTTGACGGACACGTTGCCGGTCTGCGCGGAATAGTAATTGAGCAGGATCCCGTCCATGGAGGGCGCGGCGCCGAGAAAACAGGTGCCGCTCGAGGGCTTGGAAACGATAGACAAGGTCACCTCGGTAAAGGAGGGCGCGGAAACCGGGCGGTAGAAATACAGCGCGTGGCCGTTTAATTGCTCCAACAGATCCTCATAGGTGATAAAGTGCAGATTCACGGTCGTGCCGGAATAATAGCCGGAATCGTAGGCGACAAGGTCGCCGCCCTGGCTTCCGAGCAGAAAGGACACGCCGCCGTTTTCGTCGAACTGTAAAAAGTCGCCGAAGCGCAGAGCGCCGAGCGTCGTCTTCAAAGCGTCCGTGCGCGCGGTCTCGCCCGCGGCAAAGGATTCAAGCAGCGTCAGTCCTTCGCATTCGGAGAGCCTATCGGAATTGCCGACGCTCTCGTGGAAAAGCCGGTAATAGATCAATTCGGCAAAACCCGCCGAGCCGATCATCTCGCCTTCCGGCGTGTTTTCGGAGGAAAAGCCGCTGCCGATGGGGTAGAGGCGTTGAAAAAAAGCCTGCAAGGTGCGTACCGCGTCGGACTGGCGCTCAATGCTGTCCGCGGCGCAGAAAGGCAGAGCGGACAGGCACAGGCACAGGGCGACGGCAAGACAAATCATCCGCCGGACACGGTTCGATACGGCGCTTGGCATGCTTCCTCCGGTTTGATAAGTTTGATGAAAAGTAAAGTGAACGATAAAATTATACACGAAAAGTTTCGATTTGTCCATAGGGAAGGTAAAAAGAGCCATGCGTGATTGACAATCCGTGCGCGGTCTGTTAAACTGCGTTTGTAAATAAGTTTCGATCATATCGGAGTAAAAAAGCGGATGGACAACGAAGAACTGCATCAGAAGCATCGCCGCCGCCTGAAAGAGCGCTTTCTCAAAGAGGGTCTTTCGGGCTTTGAAGATCATAACGTATTGGAGCTTTTGCTCTTTTACGCGCTCGCGGGCGTGGATACCAATCCGCTTGCGCACCGGCTCATGAAGCGTTACGGCACGCTCTCCGCGGTGTTCGACGCCGCCTACGAGGATCTGTTGGAGGTCCCCGGGGTGGGCGAGCATACGGCGCTCTTGCTCAAGCTCGTTCCCGAATTGAGCCGCCGCTACTGTACCGATCGCTTTTCCCGCGGCAAGAGGCTCGGGACTTACGACGAGGTCGGCCGCAGTCTGGTCGCGCAGTTTCTGGGCGTGACGACGGAGGAAGTGTTCGGGATGTTTTTCGACGATTCTCTGCGCCTTACCTGCGCGAAGGTACTGCATCACGGCAGTCTGCACGCGGCGTCGTTTACCGCGCGGCAGATCACGGAGTGCGCGATCCGGCATCACGCCTCGTATCTGATCCTCGCGCATAACCATCCCCAGGGGATCCCGATCGCCTCGGCGGAGGATCTGGACGCCACGCACCGCCTTTCTACGATTTTGCGGCAGATGGATCTCGTGCTGCTCGAGCATTTCATCGTGGCGGAGGACCGGTTCACGGGCATCGACCGCACGCCCTTCGACCGGGTGGTCGCCCGGATCAACGGAAAATAAGGAAATTTGTTCAAAAACGCTTGACAAAACGAAACGCGCCTGCTATAATATGCGGTGCAAAAAGAAGCAGAACCTTCCGTTCTCACCTGGCGGGCAGACGCGCGCGGGTTGATAGAAAGCCGGGATCCCGGCGTTTCAAGTGCGGAAGTCCGCACTTTTTTTGTCGCACAACTTGAATGGTGTGTTTTTAAGGAGGAATTCCCATCGCTTCCAAAGATTTACTGATCAACGAAAAGATCCGTGCGCCCAAGGTCCGCGTCGTCGGAGAAGACGGGGCGCAATTAGGGGTCATGGCGAAAATGGCCGCCATCGAGCTTGCCTACGATCGCGGGTTGGATCTCGTGGAGATCGCCCCCGGCGCGGAACCGCCGGTGTGCCGCATCATGGACTACGGCAAGTATCGCTACGAAAAAGAGAAGAAATTGCGCGAATCCCGGAAAAAGCAGGCGACCTTTGAACTCAAGGAGATCCAGTTCTCCTGCCGGATCGGGATCCACGATTTCGAGACCAAGATCGGGCACGCGCACCGCTTTTTGAAGGCGGGCAACAAGGTCAAATGCACGATCCGCTTCTCCGGCCGCGAGATGACGCAGACCGGCAACGGCTACACGATGATGGAAAAAGTCGCCGCCGCCTGCGAGGAATACGCGATCGTGGAGAAAAAGCCGACCCTGGACGGTCGTTATATGACGATGTTTTTGGCGCCGAAGAAGGAAGACAAACAGGCAAAATCCGGCGGCGCGGACAAAGCATAAATTTGTAAAAATACTCGGCGGCGCGCGTCGCCGGAAGAGAGGTATCGGTTATGGCAAAAACGAAGATCAAGACGCACAAAGCAACTGCAAAGCGTTTTCACGTGACCAAGAACGGCAAGGTGAAAATGAATCATCAGGGCAGACGCCATCAGGTCCACCTGAAAGACACGAAACGCAAACGCGGTTTGCGTAAGGCCGGCTACATCAGCGAGGCCAACGCGAAGAACATCAAAAAACTGTTGCCGTATTCCTGAGAGCAACGCATTATTACGAAAGGAACGCTGAATATTAGCGAGGGTACGAGAACATGGCAAGAATCAAAGGAGCGGTAACGACCCGCCAGAGAAGAAAGAAAGTCTTGAAGGCCGCCCGCGGGTATTGGGGCGCGAAGAGCCGTCATTTCAAGATGGCGAAACAGCAGGTGATGAAGAGCGGCAATTACGCGTTCACCGGCAGAAAACTGAAAAAGAGAGATTTCCGCAGACTGTGGATCACCCGTATTTCCGCCGCCTGCAAAATGAACGGAATGAACTATTCCACCTTTATGAACGGTCTGAAAAAGTCCGGGAACACCTTGAACCGCAAGATGCTCTCCGAGATCGCCATCAGCGATCCGGACGCCTTCAAGTCTCTGGTCGAATCGGCCAAAGCGGCCCTGTAAGAAATCGCGCCGACCGGGAGCCTTCTCGGTCGGCGAATTGTTTTTTGTAGGAGAACACTATGTTTGTTGGCAGTCTTGCCGCCCTGGTTTTGGGCGTGGTGCTGATCGTGCTCGGCGTCAACGGCAACGCCGCGGCTTTGAGCGAATATACGGACTACGAAAAGGAGCTGCCGCAGCCCGGAACGATCTGGATCATCCTCGGCGTGCTCGCGCTGATCGCGGGCGTCGCGCTTTTGGTATTGAGCGTGATCCGCTCGCGCCGCCCGGCAGGAGAAAAACCGGCGCGAAACGCGGCGCTGATTTCCGTTCTCGACGCGATCCCGGAGATTTTCACCGCCGCCGCGGTCGGCTTTACCTTCACACTGATGCTGGCAACGCTTCTTGCGCGCAGCTTTCCCACGGCGCACGTTTACGTGCTGGGATTCAGTTTTTACCTCGCCACCTTTTTGTTCTATCTGGTGGTCGCCGCCGCCCGCAGGCTGCGGCGCATCCCGAAGCTGAACGCCGTCTGGTACCGGGTACTGCATTTTCTGATCTCCGGCGCGGCTTTATACGTGTTTTACTTTTCCTGCTGGCCCGCCTGGCGGCTGTCCATGCGGGAGGTGCAGGGCGTGCTGGACGAGGGCGTGATCGCGCCGGACCGCGTGATCTTCGCCTATATCGCCTTTGCGATCTGCTATTTTGTCGTGATCGGGCTTAGCGCGCTCGGCCGCGCGATCCGCAAAAAGCTTTCAGGATCCGAGGAAGCTTACGCCCCGATCGTCGATCGGAAATAAGCGCGATCCAAGCGCGGATCCCACGCCCCGCAAAAACGCGGGGCGTTTTGATTGCGCAAAATTTTTTGACGGTGGTTTTTCTTCGGAAAACGCGCCTTCCGAAACCGGTTTTTCTGCGCTTGTGCGCGCGGGTGCGCAAAAGCGCGCGGCGGCGCGGGCGCCTGTTTTGTGACCGCATTTTCGTTTGCGCATATTTTGCTATTAGACCCGACAAAGCAGGGTCAACCCATCGTTTGCGGCGGGACAAGGACGTGTAAAACAAAGGAATCCGGAAGGAAAGATCCCGTCGGAACGGTTTGGAAATAGCGCCTTTGGCGCGCAAAAAAACGCGGGGCTGTCGTCTGACAGCCCCGCGCTTTTATGCGTCTTATTCTTCTTCGCGGTTCTTTTTCGATTCTTCGATCACTTTCTGTGCCACGTTCGCGGGCGCTTCGGCGTAACGATCTACCGTGTAGGTGAAGCTGCCTCTGCCCTGGCTCATGGCACGCAGGGTGATCACGTAAGAGCCCATTTCGGACTGCGGGACCTCCGCTTCCACGACCGTGTAGCCCTTCTTCTTTTCCGCGGGGCCGGTGCCGAGCACTTTACCGCGGCGCTTCGAGATGTCGCCGAACACGTCGCCCATCAGAGAGTCGGGGATCAGCACCTTCAAGGTGCCGATCGGCTCGAGCAGGGTGGGGAGAGCGGTTTTCAGACCGTTGCGGAACGCGTCGCTCGCGGCGAGCTTGAACGCCATTTCCGAGGAATCGACGGGGTGGTATTTCCCGTCGAACAGGTTGGCTTTCAAGCCGACCATCGGGAAGCCGGCGAGCACGCCGTGCGCCATCGATTCGTTCAAGCCTTTTTCCACGGCGGGGAAGAAGTTCTTCGGCACGCTGCCGCCGAACACGGTCTCGGTAAACTGCAGACCGGGCTCTTCGGAGGGGGAGAATTCGATCTTGACCACGCCGTACTGGCCGTGACCGCCGGACTGCTTGACGTGGCGGCCCTCCGCCTGCACGGTCTTCTTGATCGTTTCCCGATACGCGACCTGCGCTTCCCCGAGGTTGACGGTCAGCTTGAAGCGGTTTTTCAGCTTGGAGCAAAGCACGTCCAGGTGCTGTTCGCCCAGACCGTACAGCACGAGCTGCTTGGTCTCGGGGTTGTTTTTCAAACGCAGCGTGCGGTCTTCTTCCAGCAGCTTGGAGATCCCCGTGGAGATCTTGTCCTCGTCGCCCTTGTCTTTCGCGGAGACCGCCATGGCAAGATACGGTTCGGGGAAGCTGATCTTCTTGTATTCCACGTCGCCCTTGACGGAGAGCGTGTCGTCGGTATTGGTGTCCGCCAGTTTCGCGATCACGCCGAGGTCGCCGCAGGGGATCGCATCGACTTCGGTCTGCTTTTTACCCTTGATCTCATAGATATGGGAGAATTTCTCCACGTTGCCGGTCCGCGCGTTTTTGAGCTGATCGTCGCGCTTCAAGGAGCCGGTGACGACCTTGAAATAGTTCATCTTGCCGACGAAGGGGTCGGCGACCGTCTTAAAGACGAAGATCGAGGTGGGATCGCTGTCTTGAATGGCAAGCACCTTGCCTTCAAGGTCGTGTTCTTTCATGTGGGACAGCGGGGACGGGAAGCTGTGGGCGATCTCGCTTAAGAGATAATCCACGCCGTCGAAGCTCGTCGCGCTGCCGCAATAGACCGGGATCAGCGAGCCGGATACGAGCCCGTCGTGCACGCCGTCGAAGATCTCCTGCTGGGTGAAGGGCTCGCCGCCGAAATATTTTTCCATGCGCTCTTCGCTGGTTTCGGCAAGCGATTCCATGAACATTTCGCGATAGCGTTCCGCGTCGGCCTTCGCCGCTTCGGGGATCTCGGACTCGCTGCGCACGCCTTTATTGTAGGTGTAGGCC
Organism: uncultured Ruminococcus sp.; assembly: GCA_902796545.1. Classification (GTDB taxonomy): domain Bacteria; phylum Bacillota; class Clostridia; order Oscillospirales; family SIG627; genus RUG14179. The sequence goes on from CADBPF010000099.1 coordinate 17,287, forward strand.
TTTTCGTGCAGCAGATCGATATAGCAGGCAACCTTGTTCTGCTCGAAATGCGGCAGGATCACCGGGCAGACCGCGCTGCCGAACCGGTCGCGCAGCTCGGTGATGAGGCTTTCGTAATTGATGTGTTCTTCATCCATGCGGTTCAAGAAGAACGCGCGGCTCACGCCCGCTTCCGCGGCGGAGTCGAACGCGATCTCGGCGCCGGGCTCCACTCCCGCTTTCGCGTTGACCACGATCAGCGCGGTATCGACCACGCGCAGCGCCTGGCAGACCTCACCCGCGAAATCCAAAAAGCCGGGGGTGTCGATGAAGTTGATCTTTTTTCCGTCGGTCAGGACGGGGGCGAGGGACGCGGCGATGGAAAAGCCGCGTTCGATCTCTTCGGGGTCGTAATCGGAAACGGTCGTGCCGTCCGTGACCTTGCCGAGGCGATCCGAACCCTTGGTAAGATACAGGGCAGCCTCTAAAAGAGAAGTTTTTCCGCTGGAGCCGTGACCGAGCAGGGCAACGTTGCGGATGTCTTTGGAATTGACCATGAGGTTATCTCTCCGTTTCCCGGCAGAACGCCGTCGTTTTCTGTGCCGACCGCCGTGCGGTGGCGGGATCAGACTATAACGCTACTATTATATCTAATTTACCGGAAACTTGCAAGACGGGGATTCTGAAAAACGCCTATCAGATCCTACAAAAATCCGTTTATTTTTTTGTGCAAAAGGGCAAAAAGCGCGCCGCGTACCGCTTTTTTGCGAAAAAAAGATGATTTTTTCTTTTGGTTTTGCTAAACTGGAACGCAAGAAAGGATCCACACGCACGCAGACGGACCTTGCGGATATGACGCTTCGATTTCGTTTTCCCGAACGGTTTTTGCGCGCTCTGACCTGCCG
>CADBPF010000100.1 GCA_902796545.1 uncultured Ruminococcus sp.
GCCATAACTTGAACGGACACGGATCCGAGACCTTTGAAGAGGCGCTCTGGAATTCCTGCAACCCGGTTTTCGTCACGGTTTCCTCCCGGCTCGGTCGCGACCTGTTTACCCGGTATTACGACGCCTTCGGTTACACAGGTCGCACCGGCGTCGATCTGACCGGGGAAACGGACAACTACTTCTTCCCGAATTTCACGATCATGGACCTTGCGGTCTCGAGCTTCGGACAGAACTTCAAGATCACGCCCTTATCGCATCTGACCGCGATCTGCGCCGCGCTCAACGGCGGCTATCTGATGACGCCGCACGTGCTGAAAGCGGTCGTCGATACCGACGGCAACGTGCTCGACTCCTACGAGCCCACGATCCGCCGTCAGGTCATTTCCGAGGAAACGAGCGCGACGCTGCGCACCTATCTGCGCGGCAACGTGGAATACGGCGGCGCGAAAAACGCCTACGTGCAGGGCTACAGCGTCGGCGCCAAGACTGGCACCAGCGTCAAGACCGAGATCCGCTCCCAGACCGGGGAAACGATCTATATTTCCTCCACCGTCGCCTTCGCGCCGGTCGAGGATCCGCAGATTGCCCTGCTCGTCGCCGTGGACGGGCTGACCCAGAACCAAAGCTTTTACGGCGGCACGGTCGCGGCTCCCATCGCCTCCGACATTTTAACGGAGATCCTGCCGTACCTCGGCGTGGAAGCGCAGTATTCGCAGGACGACGTGGACGCGATCGGACAGGTCTTGCCGAACTTTACCTACAAGAGCACCGGGGACGCGGGCGTGACCCTGAAAGACATGGGCTACACCTACCGCATCGTCGGCACCGGCTCGACCGTGCGCGCCCAGGTCCCCGCGGCGGGTACGCATCTTGCCGCCGGCGGCCAGGTGGTGCTTTATACCGATACGAGTTATCCGGAGGCGAGCGTGAGCGTGCCGAGCGTGCTGGGGCTTTCCGCATCCGCCGCGTCGCAGGCGCTTGCCAACAACGGGCTCAATATCGAGATCGTGGATTCCACCCTGACCCAGGCGGCGGGCGCGACGGCGACCACGCAAAGCCCGGGCGAGGGCGCCATGGTCCCGCGCGGAACGATCGTTTCCGTTACCTTCCGCCACGACGAGGGCTGGTAATCTAAAGAAAACGCGGAGTGTAGTTATGCTTGCAAGAGAACTGGTCGCGGAACTTGAATTTGAAAACCGCGGTGCCGATCTGGACAAACCCGTGCGCACGATCGTCTCCGATACGCGCTCGGAGGTCTCCGGCGCGGTGTTCGTCTGCATCGCGGGCGCGCGGTTCGACTCCCATACCATGGCAGCCGAAATGGTGCGCCGCGGCGCGCTCTTTTGTGTGTGCGACCACGAGATCGAAGCCTCCGTGCCGCATCTTCTCGTGCCCGATACGCGCGCGGCGCTGTCTTTACTCTGGAGCGCCTGGTACGGGCATCCCGAACGCGCCTTTTCCACGATCATCGGGATCACCGGGACCAACGGCAAGACCTCGACCTCGCTGATGATCCGGCAGATCCTTTCCCACGCATCTTATCGCTGCGGCGTGATCGGTACGACGAAATATATCGTGGGCGACAAAGAATACGACGCGCCCCTGACCACCCCGGACCCCGAACAACTGTTCCGGTATTTTGCCGAAATGATCGAAAACGGGCTGGATACGCTCATCATGGAGGTTTCCAGCCACTCGTTGGCGCAAAGGCGCGTGGAGGGCATCCCGTTCACCGTCGGCATTTTCACGAATCTGACCCAGGATCATCTGGATTATCACGGCACGATGGAAGCCTATCGCAAAGAAAAAGAAAAGCTCTTTTCGCTTTGCAAGCTGGGGCTCATCAACGCGGACGATCCGGCAAGCGGATATTTTCTGGAAAGCGCCGCGTGCAAGACCTATACCTACGGCGAGAAAGCGGGCGTAAACTTTTGCGCCTCCGACCTTACGCTCGACGCGCTCGGTGTCGGCTACCGGTATTTGGAGGAAAATGCCGAACAAGGCGAGATTCGCCTTGCGATCCCGGGAAAATTCTCGGTTTACAATTCGCTTGCGGCGATCAGCTGCGCAAGACTGCTTCACGTGGATTTTCGGACCTGCAGGGAAGCGATTGAACGAATGCCCGGCGTGCCGGGGCGGATGCAGCGCGTTCCCGATACCGGGAACGTGACCGTGCTTTTGGACTACGCGCACACGCCGGACGCTTTGGAAAACGTGCTTTCCTCCGTGCGCGGCTTTTGCCGGGGCAGGATCTTATGCGTGTTCGGCTGCGGCGGCGACCGCGACCATACCAAGCGCCCGATCATGGGCAGGATCGCGTGTTCCTTGTCGGATCTTGCGTTTATCACGAGCGATAATCCGCGCACCGAGGACCCCGAGGCGATCATCCGGGACGTTCTTTTAGGCTGCGCCGGCTATGAAAACAAATACCGCGTCGTGTGCGACCGCTCGGATGCGATCCGCGCGGCGCTGGACGAAGCCCGCGACGACGACGTGGTCCTGCTTGCGGGAAAAGGGCATGAACAATACGTGATCGACCGCACGGGCAAGCATCCGTATTCGGAAAAGGCGGTCGTGACGGAATATTTCAAGACGATCGGAAAGGCACAGGCATGATCAGAATCAAATTAAGCGAGATCGCTTCCGCGCTTTCGGGCACGCTGCATCTGCCGGACGGGATGAGCGATAAGGCGGTGGAAAGCGTATCCATCGACACGCGCAGCATGAAACCGGGCGACCTGTTTATCGCGCTGCGCGGCGAACGCTTCGACGGACACGATTTCATCGAAAAACTGCCCTCGTCCATGTCCGGCGTGGTGACCGAGCAGTTAAAAGACGTGCATCTGCCGCAGATCGTCGTCAAAGATACCTACGACGCATTGGGGAAACTCGGCGAATACTGCCGCGCGGTCTGTGCGCCGAAGCTCTGCGTCGGCATCACCGGCTCGGTCGGGAAGACCACAACCAAGGAAATGGTCGCGGATATCTTATCGAAAGCGATGAGCGTGCATTACAGCGTGGGCAATTTCAACAACGCGATCGGACTTCCCCTGACGCTGATCGGTTTAAGCCCCGATACCGACGCGCTCATCTGCGAAATGGGGATGTCGAATTTCGGCGAGATCTCGTATCTCACGAAGCTGTGCCGCCCGGATATCGCGGTCATCACGAATATCGGTATGAGCCATATTGAGATGCTCGGCAGCCGCGAGGGCATCCGCGACGCGAAGCTGGAGATCGTGGAGGGCTTGAAAAAAGGCGGCACGCTGATCTTAAACGGCGACGAGCCGTTGCTGCGCGACGAAACGGTGAAAAAACGCACGCGCGATTTCAACGTGATCTACGTCGGCTTCGACCGCGAAAACGACGTGTATCCGACGGATATTTACCGCGGCCGCAATTATCTTTCCTTTGACATCGTCACCCCGCAGAGCGAACAGCGCGTCACGATCCCCGCGATCGGCGACCATTTCGTGCGCAACGCCCTCTTTGCCTGCGCGGTGGGGCTCACCGCCGGCTGCGACAGCGCAGAGATCCAGCGCGGCTTTGCCGCCTACGAGCCGCAGGGTCTGCGGCAGAAGATCTACGAACGGCGCGGCATCACGGTCATCGCGGACTGCTATAACGCGGGTCCCGAATCCATGAGCGCGGCGCTTAAGGTGCTCTCCGCCCAACACGGCAGAAAGATCGCGGTCTTGGGCGATATGATGGAGCTCGGCAATATGAGCCGGATCGCGCACAAAGAGGTCGGCCGCGAGGTCTTGGAAAACGGCGTGGACGTGCTTTTTACTTACGGCGCGCTTTCCCGCGGGATCGCGGAATACGCGCTCAAGCACGGCTTTATCGGCGAGATCTGTGAATCCTTTGAAGACAAAGAAGCGCTTGCCGCGGCGATCCGCGATACGGTGCGCCCCGGCGACCATATCCTGTTCAAGGCAAGCCGGAAAATGAAGCTGGAAGACGTGATCGCGCTTTCGGATCTGGGGGAATAGACCGTGATACTGTATTATTACTGTGCCGGAGCCGTTTTGCTTTCTTTTCTCATTTGCTTTTTCGTCACGCGGCGCGGGATCGACTGGCTTAAAAAACTGCACATGGGGCAGAAGATTTTAGAGATCGGTCCGAGCTGGCATAAGGCAAAAGAGGGAACGCCCACGATGGGCGGGCTCTTTTTCGCGCTGACGTCGATCGGGATCAGCCTTATGCTCGGCGTCGCGGCGGTCGTGTACGGCAACCGCGCCGGGACCTTTACCGACGCGCTCTGCGTGCTGGTTTTTCTGATCCTGCACGGACTGGTCGGCTTTGCGGACGATTACGTGAAATTCGTGCGGCACCGCAACAAGGGGCTCACCGCGATGCAGAAGCTGGTGTTCCAGTTTGCGATCACCGCCGCGTTTTTGTTCTGTATGCACACGCTCGGGCATACTGCCACCGCCTTGAAACTGCCCTTTACGGACGCGGTGATCGAACTCGGGTGGTTTTATTATCCGTTCAGCTTGTTGTGGATCGTGATGCTCATCAACGCGGTCAACCTGACCGACGGGCTCGACGGGCTTGCCGCAAGCAGTATGAGCGTGGTGCTCGTGTTTTTCGCGGTCCTGACGATCCGCCTTGCCGACGAAGTATCGGACGCGTCCTTGCGAATCCTCCTGATCGGCGCGCTTTTGGGCGCCCTGATCGCCTTTTTATGCTTTAACCGCCACCCCGCGAAGCTCTTTATGGGCGACACGGGATCGCTCTTTTTGGGCGCGGCGCTCACCGGGCTTGCCTATTGGTTCGACGAGCCGCTGATTCTGTTTTTCTGCGGGATCATCTTTCTGTGGGAGGCGCTCAGCGACGTGCTGCAGGTCGGTTATTTCAAGCTGTCCGGCGGAAAGCGCATTTTCAAAATGGCGCCCTTCCACCATCACCTGGAAAAGTGCGGCATGAGTGAAAACAAGATCGTGGCGCTCTTTACGTTCATCACCCTTTGCGGTTGTATCGCCGCAAGTTTCTTCTGATTTTTAAGCGAGGTAACACGCGTGAACGAAGCGCCGAACGAAGTCAAACAAGACGCGCCGCGCCGCAGAAAAGCGAAAAAGGCGCCGATCGTCACGAAAACGCCGTCGGAGTCCAAACCGGCGACGCTGATCCGCCTGCGCGGGGAAGTGGACCGGCCGTTTTTGCTGCTTGTGATCGTGCTCGTCGCGATCGGCACGACCATGGTCTTTTCCGCGTCTTACGCCTACGCGCGTGAGAATTACGGCGGCGACAGCTACTATTTCGCGATCCGCCAGATCATCTGGGCGGTGATCGCGCTCTTTGCCATGGCGGTGTTCACGCGCGTCGATTATCTCGTCATCAAGCGCTTTACTTTGCCGTTTTGTCTCATATCGCTCGCCCTGCTTGCCGCGGTGTGGGTCCCGGGTGTCGGCACGCTCGTCAACGGCGCGCGCCGCTGGTTCAACCTCGGGATCATGTCCCTGCAGCCCTCGGAGCTCATCAAGGCGGCGGTCGTCTTGTATTTTGCGGATTATATCGTGCGAAACCGCGAGAATATGCATCGGTTTCAGGTCGGCGTATTGCCGTTCGGCGTCGCGGCGGTCGTGATCGCGGGGCTGTTGTACCTGGAACCGCACTTGTCCGGCATGGTGATCGTGCTCGTTTTGATCTTTTTGATGATGTACCTCGGCGGCACGCGCAAACTGTATCTCGGCGCCCTGCTCGGACTCGGCGCGATCGGCATGGCGGGCATCTTCGCCCTCTCGAGCCACGGCAGAGAGCGCATCGAGGTATGGCTGCATCCGGAAGAATACGTGCGCACCTCCGGCTGGCAGCCCCTGCAATCCCTGTACGCGATCGGATCCGGCGGCCTTTGGGGCGTCGGGCTCGGTCAGTCGCGGCAAAAACAGCTCTATTTGCCGGAGCCGCAGAACGACTATATCTTCGCGATCCTCTGCGAGGAAATGGGCTTCGTGTTCGCGACCTTCGTGCTGCTTCTGTTCCTGCTTCTGATCTGGCGCGGCTTCTATATCGCGCGTAACGCGCCCACGCAGTACGCTTCGCTCGTCGCGTTCGGGCTCACGAGTCAGATCGCGGTGCAGGTCTTTTTGAACATCGCCGTCGTGACCAACGCGATCCCGTCCACGGGCGTGTCGCTGCCGTTTTTCAGTTACGGGGGCACCTCGCTTTTGATCTGTTTAGTGGAAATGGGGATCATTCTCAATATTTCCCGATATTCTTTCCTGTCCGAGGAGTAGTGTTTTATGCGTGTGTTACTATGCGGCGGCGGAACGGCCGGCCATATCAATCCGGCGCTCGCCATCGCCCGGAAACTGCAAGCCGAGATGCCCGATATCGAGATCGCCTTCGTCGGCACGCCCGCGGGACTGGAAAACCGTCTGATCCCCGCGGCGGGCTTTGAGCTGTATCACGTCGTCGTGTCCGGCTTCAAGCGCGAATTCAAACTCAAAAACGTTTCGCACAACGTGCGCGCCGCGTTTTACGCCGTGAAAAGCCCACACGACGCGAACCGGATCTTAAAGGAGTTCAAGCCGGATCTCGTGGTCGGCACGGGCGGTTACGTGAGCTGGCCCGTTCTGAAAGCAGCGGCAAAGCAGAAGATCCCCACCGCCATCCACGAACAGAACGCGATGCCGGGGCTCACCACCCGGATGCTCTCGAAACTCGTGGATCTCGTGTTCATTTCCTATCAGGAAAGCGAAAAGCATTTCGATTGCCCCGCGGATAAACTCGTTTTGACCGGCAACCCCCTGCGCCCGGAGCTGCGCACCGTGGAAAAGAGCGCGGAGCGCAAGCGCCTGGGCATTTCGGAAAAAGAGCGTAGCGTGCTCGCCTTCGGCGGCTCGCTCGGCGCAAAATACGTAAACTACGCCCTGTTCGACTGGGAAAAAACCCTCACGGGCGCCGAGCGGATCCGTGTCACCCACGCGCTCGGAAGACGCGGCTATGAGGCGATCAAGGACGAGCTTCCCGCCATGGGACTTGCGGATCGGCCCTATCTTGAAATCAAGGACTATATCGACGATATGCCCTCGCGCATGGCGGCGGCGGACCTCGTGATCTGCCGCGCGGGCGCGCTGACCTTGTCGGAGCTTGCTTTTTTGGGCAAGCCCGCGATCCTGATCCCCTCGCCGTACGTGGCGGACGATCATCAGCTGAAAAACGCCCGCGTATTCGAGGCGGGCGGCGCGGCGCTTGTCGTGGAGGAAAAGGATCTTGCCGAAGGCAAGCTGATCGAGGCGATCCGAACCGTGATCGACGACCGGGAAAAATTAGAGAGTATGTCCCGCGCCATGGCGCGTTTTGCCGTGCGTGACGCGGAAGACCGCATCTTCATCGGACTGGAAAGCCTTTTGCGGCGGTAAGCCGTCATCCCAAAACCATGATCGACGTTCAAAGCACGAAATCCCGCCTGTTGTACCGCGCCCAGAAACGGTTTTTGTGGACCGTGACCGGGATCATTCTCGCGGTCATTTTCGTCGTGTTCCTGGCAAACTATCTGTTCGTGGTGCGCAAGATCGAATTCGTGTCGGAAAGCCCGTTTTATACCGAGGAGCAGATCCTGGAGGCAAGCGGACTTTCGCTCGGCGATAAGATGTTTTCCTTTTCGGCGGAGGACGTGCGCGCGGATATGCTCAGAAAGCTGTCCTATTTTGCGGACGTGCGCGTCACCAAGGTATTTCCGTCCACCGTCGAGATCTCGTTTGAGGAGATCTCCGGCACGATGTACGTGGACGTGATCGGCTCGCACTATATCCTGTCGCCGGAATTCCGCGTGATCGCGCGCGCGGGCGAAGAGGCGCTGGAGCACACGCGGCGGATGCACGTGATCTGCACCTCCGTGGATCGCTGCGTGGTGGGCGAAGAGATCTCCATGACGGATACCGAACAGCTCGCGCTCTTACAAGAGATCTATCGCTGCCTGGACAAAAACGGCGCGGTGGATCAGATCACCTATCTCGACGCGACCGACCGCTTCCATATCTCGCTCAACGTGAACGGGAAGTGGGACGTGGCTCTGGGCGACTCGTCGGAACTCGACTATAAGATCCGGATGCTCATCAAGGTGGTGGAAAAAGCGCACCTCGATTACGGGGCGGACGCGACCGGCTCGATCGACGTGACCGGCGTGACCGAGGCGATCACCAAGATCTACGCGGAGTCGGAATAGAAAAAACGCGTTTTTTTGGTTATTTTGCAATATTTTGTAAAGAAAAGGTAGAAAAAAACCGAAAAATTTTCAAAAACCTCTTGCAAAGAACTCAAAAAGAGGTTATGATGATACATAAGAGCAAACTTGTTTCTTACCGTGAAGGCTTGCGGCTCCGATTGGGGGCTTGCTTGAGCAGGTTGGAAGATACATGATGCCATCAAGTTTTGGGAGGACAAAAGAATGCCTTACGAATTGGACACCGCAAACGACAGCAACGTGAATATTAAAGTTATCGGCGTCGGCGGCGGCGGAAACAATACCGTCAAACGGATGATTTCTTCGAATGTTCGCGGCGTGGATTTCGTCGCGGTGAATACGGATAAGCCGGTTTTGGCACAGTCCCCCGCGCAGATCAAGATCCCGATCGGGGAAAAGGCGACCCACGGCCACGGCGCCGGCGCGAATCCCGAAGTGGGCAAACGCGCGGCGGAAGAATCCATGGACGAGATCAACGCCATGTTAGAGGGCACCGATATGGTGTTCTTGACCATGGGTATGGGCGGCGGCACCGGCACCGGCGCAGGCCCCCTGATCGCGAAAGCTGCCCGCGATATGGGCATCCTCACGGTCGCCATCGTCACCAAGCCCTTTGCCTTTGAAGGCCCGCGCCGTATGGCGATCGCCGAAGAGGGCATCCGCAACCTGCGGGAAAACGTGGACTCCTTGATCATCATCCCCAACGAGCGTTTGAAGATGGTCAGCGAGACCCGGATCACCATGATCAACGCCTTTGAGGTCGCCGACAGCGTGCTGACCCGCGGCGTGCAGAGCATCTCCGAACTCATCAACGTCCCCGGCATGGTCAACCTGGACTTTGCGGACGTGACCACCATCATGCAGAACGCAGGCCTTGCGCACATGGGCGTCGGCAACGGCAAGGGCAAGGACAAAGCGGAATACGCCGCGAAGATGGCGATCTCCAGCCCGCTTTTGGAAACCAGCATTTCCGGCGCGCGCGGCATCATCATCAACGTCACCGGCTCGCCCGACCTCGGATTCGAGGAAGTGGATCTTGCGTCCAACCTCATCACGAGCGAAGCCGATCCGAACGCGACCATCATCTGGGGCGCCGCCTTTGACGAGACCCTGGAAGACGAGATCCGCATCACCGTGATCGCCACCGGTCTGGACGGCGAACGCAGCCGCAAGAACGATTTCCCCTCCAAGGCGGAAGCGCCGGTCGAGGAAAAGAAAGAAGCGGAAGCCGAAAAGAAACCCTTGGAAAATGAATTCGGCGTCCCCGTGGACGAAGACGGGCTGGACGATCTGGTGAAGATCTTGAACGCCCCGAAGCGCACCCTCGACGAATAAAAGACCGATTCCAAAAGCCCTGCGCAGCCGCGCAGGGCTTTTTATTTCGGAAAAAGGAAAAGATCGCAAAAAGACCGCGGA
>CADBPF010000101.1 GCA_902796545.1 uncultured Ruminococcus sp.
GAATTCCGCGCGCAGACGATCGCGCTCGGCACCGCGCTCAACGAACTCGGACTCGGTCAGAGCCACGTCGCCTGCATCGGCGAAAACTCCTACCCCTGGGTGCTGACCTATCTGACGGTTTTGGGCTCCGAGGGCGTGTTCGTGCCGATCGACCGCCAGCTGCCCGATCAGGACGTGATCAATGTTTTGAATCACAGCGACGCTTCCGCGGTCGTTTTCTCCGGTAAAGCGGCGGAATTGTTCCGTACCCGCAAAGCGGATCTGCCCAAGGTGCGCTTTTTCATCTCCATGGATGAAGAAGACGACACGGAAGATTTTATTTCATTTGCGCATCTTCTGCGCCGCGGCAAAAAACTCGTGGCGGGCGGCGACGATTCCTACACCAAGATGCACAGCGACCCCAACGAGCTGAAATACCTCGTTTACACCTCCGGCACGACCGGCACGCCGAAGGGCGTGATGCTCACCGAGAACAACATCTTGTCCGGCGTTTACTACGGCTTGCAGGTCTCCCGCGTCTATACGCGCTGCCTGTCCGTTTTGCCGTATCACCATACCTATGAGGCGGTCCCGGGTCTGCTCGTCGCGCTGCGCCGCAACGTGACCATCTGCATCAACGACAACCTGCGCAACGTGTTGAAGAACCTTCAGCTCTTCAAGCCGGATTATATCTACCTCGTGCCCGCGTTCGTGGAAGTGTTCTACAAGCGCATCTGGGATACCGCGGCAAAGAGCGGCAAAGACAAGGCGTTGAAGAAGCTGATCGCCTTTTCTAATTCCATGCGCAAAGTCGGCGTGGATATGCGCAAAAAGCTCTTTCGGTCCATCACGAGCGCGTTTGGCGGCGAACTGATCAAGATCGTCTGCGGCGGCGCGCCGATCCGTCCCGAACTCGGCGAGTTCTTCGATTCGATCGGTATTTCCATGACCAACGGCTACGGTATCACGGAATGCTCGCCGCTCGTCAGCGTGAACCGTGACGACTGGAACGAATACGAGACCGCCGGTTTCCCGCTGCCGTGTCTGGACGTTCGCATTGAAAATCCGGACGACGAAGGCAACGGCGAATTGTGCGTCAAAGGTCCGGTCGTCATGCTCGGCTACTACAAGATGGAAGAGGAAACGAAGAAGGTCTTGGTGGACGGCTGGTTCCATACCGGCGACTACGGTCATCTGACCGAAGACAATCAGATCGTGCTGACCGGGCGCATCAAGAATATCATCGTCTTGCCGAACGGCAAGAACGTGTATCCCGAAGAGATCGAAAACTTCATCCAGAACATTTCCTACGTCAAGGAAGTCGTGGTCGAATCCTATAAAAAGGCGGACGACGAAACGAAGGTCGGTCTGAAAGCCGAGGTGTATCTGGACGACGAAGAATTGAAGAAGCTCGGCGTGGAAGATCCGATCCCGCGCGTCAAGGAAGACATTGCCGCGGCGTGCGCGGAGCTCCCGCCGTATAAGCAGATCTCCAAGATCGTCATCCGAAAGACCGAGTTTGAAAAGACCACGTCCAACAAGATCAAACGCAATTACGCAAAATCTTAACTCCGTTTTTCCACAATCACAGATCCGCGCGGATGCGTCCGCGCGGATCTTTTTCTTGCATTTTTGAAAAATGGTGGTATAATAGACCTGTTTCAGGGCGGGGTGTAAGTCCCCACCGGCGGTATAGTCCGCGAGCGCGCTTGCGCTGACCGGGTGAAATTCCCGGACCGACGGTATAGTCCGGATGAAAGAAACGCGTATTCGCCCGCACGATTTGCGGGCATTTTTCTTTGGAGGCATTATGAGAAGGATCACGGCAAAACAAATCACCACGATCGCGCTTTTATCCGCGCTTGCCTTTGCGCTGATGCTGATCGAGTTTTCCCTGCCGATCATCCCGGCGTTCGTTAAACTGGACTTTTCCGAAGTTCCCGCGCTGATCGCCGCGTTTTTGTTCGGACCGGTGCAGGGGATCGCGGTCTGCTTTTTGAAAAACCTGATCCACCTGACGATCACGACTACCGGCGGCGTCGGGGAGCTTGCCAATTTTCTGCTCGGCGCGTCCTTTGCGGGCATGGCGGGGCTGATCTATCGCCTGCGGCACACCTTTTCCGGCGCGCTGATCTCCTGCGTTTCCGGCAGCGCCGCGATGGCGATCGTCGGCTTTCCGGTCAATTATTTCATCACGTATCCGTTTTACGCGCGCCTGTTTTTGCCGATGGAAGCGATTATAGGGATGTATCAGGCGATCCTGCCCGCGGCAAACACGCTCGAAAAGGCGCTTCTCATTTTCAATACGCCGTTTAACTTTGTCAAAGGGCTTCTGGTATCCGTGATCGTTTTGTTATGCTATAAGCGCCTGTCGAATCTATATAAGCGGATCGACCGGAAAACGGGGGAAGTGGGACTGTGAAACGCTTTCCGTTTTATTCGTTTTCCGGAGTCGTAACGAAAGGAAAGGGCTTCGGCCGGACGATCGGCTTTCCCACGGCAAATATCCCGCTGGACTCCTTTGCGCTCCGGTACGGCGTTTATCTTTGCAGAGCGGACTTTGAGACCTGGGACGCGCCGAAAGACGGGATCGTCAATATCGGGGTAGATCCCACCTTCGGATCGTCCAACACGCTCGGCGCGGAGGTCTTTCTCTTTGATTTTTCCGGGGATCTGTACGGCTTGGAGCTCCAAATCGATCTTTTGTATTTTATGCGTCCGGAGGAGACCTTCCCGACGGTCGCGGCTTTGAAAGAGCAGATCCGGAAAGACCAAAAGCGCGCGCGGGATCTGTTGGAAAACGGGGAACTGTGCGTGATCGCGCGGATCGAGAACGGTTTTCACTCGAAATTCGGACTGCCGCGGCAGAGCGGCATGCTGGAGAGTTGTTTTTCGCGCATCGTGTTCGAAAAGGATTACCGCGTGCCGGAAGCCCTGCGCGAGATCGGACAGTATTCGCACCTGTGGCTTTTGTGGCAGTTTTCCGGCTTTGCGGACGCCACGTGGTCGCCGACGATCCGCCCGCCGAAATTGGGCGGGAATCGCAGGATCGGCGTCTTTGCCAGCCGCTCGCCGCACCGTCCGAATCCGATCGGGCTTTCCTGCGTGCGCCTTGTCTCCGTGGAGGAAACCTCTGACCGGGGCGCGGTTTTGGTCGTGGACGGCGCCGATCTGAAAAACGGCACGCCGATCTACGATATCAAGCCCTATCTTGCGTTTTGCGACGCGCACGCAGCGGCGACCGGCGGCTACGCCGATGAAGCCGACGCGGGCTTGCGCGTGGAGTTTTCGACAGCCGACGCGGATCGGTTATCCCCGGAAGAGCGCAGGGTGATCTCCCGCGCGCTTTCGCTCGATCCGCGACCCGCGTATCAGAATGATCCCGGACGGATCTACGTGATGCAGTATTCCGGCTTTTTGATCCGCTTTCGCTGTGAAAACGATACGATCTTTATCACGGGCATCCAAAAAGCCGACGCGTAAGCGTCGGCTTTTCTCTTTTTGAACTTATGCGTCCTCGTGGATCTCGCCTGCTTTTTTGAGCGCGACTTTGGTGAGCAGGGGCCCGACGAGCTCGTAGATCAGCGTGGCGCAGAGCACCACGGTGACGACCTGCGGCGCGATGCCCGACAGTTCCGGTGTGGCGGAGACCACCTGGGACATCCCGATCGCGACGCCCGCCTGCGGAAGCATGGCGAAGCCGAGGTATTTTTTGACTTTCTCATCCGCGCCGGCGAGCGCGCCGCCGAAATAACAGCCGAAGTACTTTCCGAGCGAACGGGCGATCAGATAGACCACCCCGACCACGCCGATCAGCGGGATCACGTGAAGATCCAGTTCCGCGCCGGACACGACGAAAAAGAGCATGAAAAGCGGCGGCGTCCAACGCTCGCAGACCTCCATGATCGGTTCGATATGCTTCACGGTGTTGCAGAAGATCGCGCCGATCATCATGCAGACGAGCAGGGAAGACAGATCCAAAAGCTCCGACAGGATCACGCCGGTCAAAACGGAAAGCAGGATCAGGCAAAGCCGGTTCGCGCGGGAACGGAAAAAGTGCGTGGAAAGGGATAAAAGCCCGCCGATCGCCGCGCCTGCTAGGATAGAGAGAACGATCTCCTTGACGGGCAACAATACGGCGTTTACGAAGGTCAGGGTTTCTCCCGCGGCAAAGACTTTGGCAAGGGCAAGACAGATCGAAAAGATCATCAGCCCGATCGCGTCGTCCCCGGCGACGACCGGAAGCAGCGTTCGGGTAACGGGTCCGCGCGCTTTATATTGTTTGACCACCATCAGCGTTGCGGCGGGCGCAGTTGCGGCGGCGATGGCGCCGAGCAGAAGCGCGGAGGGCGTGGAAACGATAGCGGGATTGACAAGTTCCAGGATCAAAAGCGCGAGGATGACGAATCCGGTCGCGCAAAACGCCTGGATCAGTGTGATGACCGTGACCTGTTTTCCGAGCTTTTTTAGGTTGGAAAGCTTGAATTCGCCGCCGATCGAAAAGGCGATAAAGCCGAGCGCCAGGTCGGTGAGCAGGCTGTACGCCTCCCGGTTGGCGCTCACGGAATAGGGGGCAAAGAACTCCCAGCCGAAGAGCTGCGGGAGGTTCAGCAAGATCCCGGCGACCAGATATCCGGTCACGTTCGGGAGCCGCAGGAGCTTGACGACGCGGGACAATAACAGACCGCCCGCTAAAAAGAAGGACAGGGAAATGAGAAATTCCATGTTGTTATTCGATCCCTTCCCAAAAACTAACGGGTAAGGTGAACATCACGCCCTTGCGCTCCAGCTTGTGCGCGATGGAACGCACGACCTCGATCGCGTCCTTGACCTCTTCGTCTTTCAAAAGCAAAAACAGCGTGTGACTCGCTTCCAGGTCGTTGGACAAGAGCTTCGAGAGCGAACCGAAGATCGGCGCGTCTTCGTATCTGGATTCCAAAAGCGCGTGTTTGAGACTCGTCGTCTGGAACACGATCCCGTTCATTCCGTGGTCTTTCAGAACGGAGATGGTGTGCAGGAATTCATCACAATCGTCTAAGGTAATGACAAGCAGTTGCATGGCGACCTCCGTAAGAATGGTTGATGACTTTATTGTAGTTTCCGCACCTCGTTCTGTCAACGGCAAAGTGACCAAAAAATGCGCGCGGCAGGGAAGCGTTTTTGGTACGGGAAAGGTGAAACCACAAAAAATTGCGCGGAGATATTGACAAAGTTTGACCGCGTGTGCTATACTACCAAAGCGCCTTGGGGGCGTAGCTCAGCTGGTTAGAGCGCACGGTTCACATCCGTGAGGTCACGGGTTCGAGTCCCCTCGTCCCCACCAAAAAAGCACTTGCATCTGCAAGTGCTTTTCTTGATGAAGTTCAATCGCGGATCTACGATTCCTGTAAAAGATCCAAGGCCCGAAGCTTATTCAAAAACGTTGTTGCGTCCTGCATGGCGATATTCAGATCGATCGAGTATTCCTGTGCGAGCGCAAGCGCAAGTTCCGCTTGTGTTGCGCCGTTTTGAAGGATGCGGAACAGAAATAC
>CADBPF010000102.1 GCA_902796545.1 uncultured Ruminococcus sp.
CCCGCGCGCCAACGTTTATCGCCGCGATAACGATATCCCGTATTCCTGGGGCACCGCGGTCAACGTGATGCCGATGGTGTTCGGCAACCTCAACAACAATTCCGGTACCGGCGTCGCCTTCACCCGCGACCCCGCCACCGGCGAAAAGAAGCTGATGGGCGAATTCCTCGTGAACGCGCAGGGCGAAGACGTGGTCGCCGGCGTGCGCACCCCGATGCCGATCTCCCAGATGGCGGATCAGTTCCCGGAAGCCTATTCCGACTTCGTGAAGGTCTGCGATCTGCTCGAAAACCATTACCACGATATGCAGGATATGGAGTTCACCGTGGAAAACGGAAAGCTCTATATGCTCCAATGCCGCAACGGGAAACGAACGGCGCCCGCCGCTCTGCAGATCGCCTGCGACCTCGTTGACGAAGGCATGAAGTCCGAGGAAGAGGCCGTTCTCATGATCGACCCCCGCAACCTCGACACGCTCCTCCATCCGCAGTTCGACGCCAAGACGCTCAAAGCGGCGACCCCGATGGGCCGCGGCCTCGGCGCTTCCCCCGGTGCCGCTTGCGGCAAGATCGTCTTCACCGCGGACGACGCGGACGCCTGGAAGGCCCGCGGCGAGAAAGTCGTTCTCGTCCGCCTGGAAACCAGCCCCGAGGACATCACCGGCATGAAAGCGGCGGAGGGCATCCTCACCGTGCGCGGCGGTATGACCTCCCACGCGGCGGTCGTTGCCCGCGGCATGGGCAAATGCTGCGTTTCCGGCTGCGGCGAGATCAAGATGGATGAAGAAAACAAGAAGTTCGAGCTCGCGGGCAAAGTCTTCCGCGAGGGCGATTTCATCTCCATCGACGGTTCCACCGGCAACATTTACGACGGCGTGATCGCCACCGTTCCCGCTTCCATCAGCGGCAACTTCGGCAGAGTCATGGGCTGGGCCGACAAGTTCAGAAAACTGAAAGTCCGCACCAACGCCGACACCCCCGCCGACGCCAAAAAGGCGCGCGAGCTGGGCGCCGAGGGCATCGGTCTTTGCCGCACCGAGCACATGTTCTTCGATCCCGACCGGATCGCCGCGTTCCGCGAGATGATCTGCGCCGACACCGTCGAAGAAAGAGAAGCGGCGCTGTCCAAGATCCTCCCGATGCAGCAGGCCGACTTCGAGGCGCTGTACGAAGCCCTCGAGGGGACTCCCGTTTGCATCCGCTTCCTCGACCCGCCGCTGCACGAGTTCGTTCCCACCGACGACGCCGATATCGAGCTGCTCGCCGCGGCTCAGGGCAAGAGCGTGGAACAGATCAAGAGCATCATCGCCTCTCTCCACGAGTTCAACCCGATGATGGGTCACAGAGGCTGCCGTCTCGCGGTCACCTATCCCGAGATCGCTAAGATGCAGACTGCTGCCGTGATCCGCGCCGCGATCAACGTCCAGAAGAAGCATCCGGAATGGACGATCCGCCCCGAGATCATGATCCCGTTGGTCGGAGAAGTCAAAGAGCTCAAATTCGTCAAGGATTTCGTCGTGGAGACCGCAAACGCGGAGATCGCCGCCGCCGGCGCGAAGCTCGAATATGAGGTCGGCACGATGATCGAAATTCCGAGAGCGGCGCTCACCGCCGACGATATCGCCAAAGAAGCGGACTTCTTCTGCTTCGGCACCAACGACCTGACCCAGATGACCTACGGTTTCAGCCGTGATGACGCCGGCAAATTCCTCGACGCCTACTACGACACCAAGATCTTCGAGAACGACCCGTTCGCGAAGCTCGACCAGATCGGCGTCGGCAAGCTGATGAAGATGGCGATCGGCCTCGGCAAGGAAGCCAACCCGGATCTGCACATCGGCATCTGCGGCGAACACGGCGGCGACCCGACGAGCGTGGAATTCTGCCACAACATCGGTTTGGACTACGTGTCCTGCTCGCCCTACCGCGTCCCGATCGCCCGCCTCGCCGCCGCGCAGGCTGCGATTAAGGGACAGGGGAAATAAGAACCCGAAACCCTTAAAAATCGCTGAATTTACGCTCACGGGCGCCGACGCGCAGACCTATCTGTACGCCGACTCCGCCAAGCACAGAGTGCATAAGTGGAATGACGTAAAAGTAGCGCTGTATATCTAAAAGAAATCCCTCTGCCGAATCACCGGCAGAGGGATTTTTCTAATTGCACACGCTTTTTGTATATGGTATAATTATGTAAAGAGGTGACTCAATTGGAATACTTTCTTATGTTGCTTTTTATCGCAGTTCTATTATGTATTCTCCTTCTGTTATTACATAAACCAAAGTCAACTCCGAAAAAGCCGAAACCGAAAGCCGTTTCCGAATATGACAGCGAAGGGTATAACCGGCAAGGTTATAATGAAGTCGGCAGAAACAGACAGGGCAAATACAATCGTTTCTATAACGTGAAATGCCACCAAACTGATTTATATAGTGAAGAAGGTTTTTTGGACATTCGGAAAAATCCTATTTTCCTAACCAATCACGCGCGAGAACGTATGTACGAGCGTATGAACGTGAAAGATACCGGAAAAATGGAAGAACTTGCTTTTGAAGCCTACCAATTTGGAAAAAGCAAATTGCAACTTATGAAATCCGAAAGAGGAATTATTGAAGAAAAAGAACAAGAATATGGAGATAGTGTGATCTTGATTTATCGTGGTTATTGTTACGTGTTCACCGAAAACAACGGTCTTAAAACCATCTATAAAAACGATAAAGTCAGAGCATAGAACGGCTATTCTCTGATCGGCGGCGTGGATTGCCGGAAGAACGTAAAAGCAACGCTGTATATTGGAATATACGGAGAGATCATGATGCAAAAAACGTCCATACGATTTTTTGAAGATATACCGGTGCGGGCCGTTTGGGATGAAGAAAGTTCCAAGTGGTGGTTTTGCGCTGCGGATATTGCCGAAGCGCTGACCAAAAGCAAGAATCCGCGCTCGTATTGGAATAAAATCAAAAGTCGTAAAAATGAGTTGTCGACGATTTGTCGACAA
>CADBPF010000103.1 GCA_902796545.1 uncultured Ruminococcus sp.
CCCGATCAAGCGCAAAGACGAGATCGCCAAGAGGTTTTTTTCCGCGTCCGCGCAAGAGCGCCTGTTTGCCGCGCCGAAAGAGGAGAGCGACCGGCTCTTTTTGGAATGTTGGACGCACCTCGAGGCGCGTGCGAAGTTTACGGGAAACGGCGTGTTCCGGCAAAAAAGCGAGCGCCCGCAAGAAGACGATCTTTGCCTGACCGATCTTGGCGCGTATCTGCCGGAGGGCTTTGTCGGCACGCTTTGCACCGAAGCGCCCCCCGCGATCACCGCGATCCCTTTTCCGGAACCGGAGGAGCCGATCGACGAAAATTTGCCCGGGTAACGAAAACGATGGAAGAAAAACGGTTTGTCAAAAACGACGAGGGCTTTGTCTGCGCTCATTGCGGCGCGCGGGTCGAAAAGCTCGGCTACAGCTCCCGCGATCATTGTCCGGTCTGCCTGTATTCGCTGCACGTGGACAAGCTGCCCGGCGACCGGCAGAATCCCTGCCGCGGTCAGCTCCGGCCCGTGCAAAGCCTGCCGGACGCGAAAAAAGGCTTTATCATCGTGTATCGCTGTGAAGCCTGCGGCAAGACCGTGCGCTGCCGCGCTGCGCGCGACGACGACGGCGACAAATTGATCGCGCTGACCGCGGGAGAATGAAAGCAAATAAAAAAGCACTTGTCTTTTGACAAGTGCTTTTTTTATTCGTTTGATCGGCCGCGCGTTCAGTCGTTGGTCAGGTCGCCGCTGCCGCTGACCGGGATCGCTTCTCCGAGATAGGTCGGATCGGGCTTGACGAGGCATTTTACAAAATCCTTTGCCCGCGCGAGGATCTCGCGCACCTCGCGCGCCGTCTGCCCGCGATAGCTTTGCAGATCGGCGGAAACGCCGCGCGCGTCCAGGCCGAGCGCGTTTGCCGCGTACAGCGCGCGGTACAGGTGGTATTCCTGCGTGACGAGAAGCACTTTTTCGACCTCGAACACGGCGCGGGCGCGATAGACGCTCTCGTAGGTAGAAAAGCCGGCGTGATCCATGAACACGTCCTCGCTCGGAACGCCGCGTTCCACAAGATAGGCTTTCATGGCGTTGACTTCGTCGTAGTCCGCCGCTTTGTGATCGCCGCTCACGAGGATCTTCGGCGCGGCGCCCGCGCGATACAATTGAAGCCCGGTGTCCAGGCGATCGCGCAGCATCGCGCTGATCCTGCCGTCGGCGTAAACGCGGCAGCCAAAGATCAGGACGCAGTCGAATTTGCCGCAGGAAAGCGCATCCGCTTCGGAAAGGATCTGCGCGCGCGTTGCAGCCTTCACGTGTTCGCTCAAGACGATCAGAAGGACGCCGCACAGGATCAGCAACGCCAAAACGACCCAAAGGATCGTAAACAGCACGCGCTTTTTCTTCACGTAGGCCTCCTTTCGGTACGGGGACCGCGATCAGGGGTCGAGCGCCAGTCCGATCGCGCCGCTACGCACGGAATAGGCGCCGGGAAAACGGGCGCGCATCGCCGATCTTGCGGTATCCAGGGCTTCCGGCGTATCGCAGAGCTCGAACACCAAAACGGCGTCCGCCTCCAGACAGAGCCGCAGACCGAGGCTTTCGGCAAAGGCGCGCGCCTGCGCGCGGTCCTCTTCGGTGTGCGCGGGGACGGCGAGCAGCATCATTTCCGAGAGCGCGCAGGGCGTGTGCTCCGCCACGGAAACGGAGATCACCTCCTGGATGCGCTGCAGCTGCGCGACGAGCAGATCTTTTTTCTCCTCCGTGCCGTTTAACACGACGGTGAGCTTGTAGATCATGGGGTCGTCCGTGACGCCGGTGACGAGGCTTTCGATATTATAGCCGCGGCGGGTGAACAGACCGGACACGCGGCTGACCACGCCCGGCTTGTTATCGACGACGGCAAAGATGGTATGGGTCATAGGCGTTCCTCCGGCGCGTTTTGCGGATAGGCGCTCTCGTCCGGGGAGAGGATCAGATGCAAAGCCTGCGCCTTGCCGCGGGCAAGGTCAGATAGTGCGCAAGAGAAGGTCTTTGCGTCTTTTGCCCGCGCGCAGACGATCGAAAAAGCGGAAAACAGCTTGTCAAAATCGGGGTCTTGCCGGTTCTGGCAGATCGCGGGGTGCTTTTGCAGGCGGTTGAGCTCCTCCACGAGCCCCAGCGCGTGATTATCGCAAAGCACGATCGAAAGATTTTGTAAGGAAAACTCCCGGATCGAGGCAAGCTCGCCTAAATTCATTTGCAGGCCGCCCTCGCCCGTGATCAGCACGACGCGCCGGTCCGGGCGGGAGAGCGCCGCGCCGATCGCCGCGCCGAGCCCGAAGCCCATGGCGCCGAGCCCGCCGGAGGAGAGAAAATCGTAAGGCGAGTCCGAACGGATCGCGTTTGCGGCGAGCACCTGATGCGTGCCGACGTCGGTGACGAAGATCGCGTCGGGAAAGGCGTTTGCAAGATCATTCAGGGCGCGCTTCAAGCAAAAGTCCGGCGCGCCTGCCGGAGAGTTTTCTTTTTCCGGCGCCCACGACGGGGCAAAGGGGGCAAGGGGCGCGGCGGAAAGCTCGGTGAAAAACTCCTCGGCGCTTGCCGCGGCGCCGAGCGCGCACAGCACGCGTTTATTCAGCTCCGCGGCGTCCGTATCGACGTGGAGCACGCATTTGCCGCGCAAAAGATCCACGTTCGGGATCGTGCGGTCGGAAAACCGGCAGCCGACGGCAAGCAGCGTGTCGCACGAGCGCAAAAGCTCGTTTGCCGTACCGTTGCCGTGGATCCCGACAAGCCCGTAGCACGCGCGGTCGTTATCGGAAAGCACGCCCTTTCCCATTAGGGTACAGACGGCGGGAAGATTCAGTTTCGATACGGCGTTGCGCACGGATGCGCTCGCGCTTTTGCAGCCGCCGCCGACGAGAAGCAGGGGTCTTTTCGCGCGGGACAAAAGATCGAAAAACGCGTCTTTTTGTTTATCAAAAGCAAGGTTTCCCGGATCTCTTTTGTGCGGCAGGCGCGGGCTTGCCGCGCCCTCGGGGATCTCGGACGACAAGACGTTTTGCGGCAGATCGACCAACACCGGCCCCGGACGGCCGCTTTGCGCGATGCGCCACGCCTCTTCCAGTACGGTCGGCAGCGCCGCGCCGTCCTTTACCAAAAAATTATGCTTGGTGATCGGAAGCGTGATGCCCAAAAGATCCGCTTCCTGGAAGGCGTCCTGCCCGATCACGGAGGTGGAGACCTGGCCCGTGAACGCAATCAGCGGCACCGAATCCAGCATGGCGTCGGCAAGGCCGGTCACGAGATTGGTCGCGCCCGGGCCGCTGGTGGCAAAGCAAACGCCGATCCCAGCGCCGGACCGCGAAACCCCGCTTGCGGCGAAGATCGCGCCGGATTCCGAACGCGCGGTGCGGTGCGCGATCCCCGCTTCCCGCAGGGCGGGATAGATCGAGAGCAGGCTGTTCCCGGGATAATCGAACACCTGCCTGACGCCCTTTTCGTTCAGAAAACGGGCAAGGTAACGGGCTCCGGTCATCGGGCTTCCTCGCTTGCGGAAAAACGGGTGAGAACGTAGTCGATCGCGTCGCACAGGGCGACGAAGCTGGCGCGTGTGATGTCGGTGGAAACGCCGACGGTGCCGAAATGCTCTTTGGCAAACGAGGAGCGCATCAACACGCGCACCTCGGCGCCCGTGGCGGCCTCGGAATTCAACACGCGCACCTTGTAGTCGGTCAAGTGGAGGTCGCGCACGCAGGGGAAAAAGCGTTCCAGCGCCCCGCGCAGGGCGCGGTCCATCGCGTCCACGGGGCCGTTGCCCTCGCTTGCGGCGTACTCCGTTTTGCCGTTTGCGCGCACCTTGACCATCGCGGAGCAGGTGCTTTCCGGCCGGTTCGCGTCGCTTAATACGAGCTTGATGTCCTGGATCTCGTAAAAACGACGGCGGCGATCAAGCGCGTCTGAAATCAATAAATAGAGCGACGCGTCCGCGTTTTCGTAATAATAGCCCTCGTATTCCAAAGACTTGATCTTATCCAAAATGGCGCCGACGAGCGGAGAATCCTTTTCCAGATCCGGCGCAAGCTCGTGCAGCTTTTCCAAAAGCGCGCTTTTCCCGGACAATTCCGAGATCACGGTACTGCGGCGGTTGCCGACCAGCGCGGGATCCAGCGCCTCAAAGGAGCCGGCGGATTTGCGGATCCCGTCCACGTGCGTGCCCGCCTTGTGCGTATAGGCGAAGCGGCCGACGAAGGGATGGCGCTCGTCCGGCTTTAAGTTGCAGATCTCGCTTACCTCGCGCGAAAGGCGCGTCAGCGACGACAGCTGCGCGCGGCAGGCGCATTCCGCGCCGTATTTTTCGCACAGCACGGGCAAAAGCGTTTCAAAATCCGCGTTGCCGCAGCGCTCGCCGAGCCCGAGCTGGGTGACCTGCAGAAAGCCGACCCCCGCGCCGACGGCGGCAAGGGTGCAGGCGTCCGCAAGCCCGAAATCGTTGTGACAATGCACGCCGAGCGTTTTCGGATCGACAAGAGCCGCGACGCTGTTTACGATCTGCGCAAGCTGCTCCGGCAGGGTCCCGCCGTTGGTATCGCACAAGCAGAGAACTTGCGCACCGGCGTCCTGCGCGGTACGAAGGACGCGCACGGCGTAATCGGGGTTTTCGCGGTATCCGTCGAAAAAGTGTTCCGCGTCGAAGATCACTTCTCTGCCGCGCTGTGAGAAAAAGCGCACCGTGTCCGCGACCATGCGTAAGTTTTCCTCCGGCGCGGTCTGCAAAACTTCCGCGACCTGCGGCGCCGACGCCTTGCCGACGACGGTGACGGCGGGCGAGGAGGTATCCAGCACGAGCTGTAACGCGGGGTCGCTCTCGGCGGACTGCCCGGGGCGCACGGTGGTCGCAAAGGCGCAGATCTTTGCGGAAAACCGCTCCTGTTTGAGCTTTTCAAACAAAAAGCGATCCTTCGGATTGGTCGCGGGCGCGCCCGCTTCCAGATAATCCACGCCGAAGCGATCCAACAGGCGCAGGAGCATCAGCTTGTCCTCGGTGGAAAAGCTGATGCCCGGCGTTTGCGCGCCGTCGCGCAGGGTGGTATCCAGAAAACGCAGTTTCATTTGCCCGCCTCCGTGAAAAACAGCGCGCGGTTGATCGCGTTGATATAGGCCTTGATCGAGGCTTCGATGATGTCCAGGGACACGCCGCGCCCCGTGAACGACTGCTCCTGATAGCGGATCTTGACCTGCACCACGCCGAGCGCGTCCGTGCCCTCCGTGACCGCGCGGATGCGGTACGCGTCCAACACGACCTTGCGGTCCACGATGCGATCCACGGTGTGGAACGCGGCTTCGATCGGGCCGGTGCCGGTCGCGGCGTCCCGCAGGGTCTTGCCCTTTTTGGAAAGCGTGATATCCGCGCTCGCCATCCCGCCGGAATTGCTCTGGATCTGGAACGCGGTCAGATGGAAGCCCTCCGAGAGAATGCGCGCGTCGCGCTGATCCTCTAAAATCGCCTCCACCTCGTCGTCCCGCACGATCTTTTTGCGGTCGGCGAGCTGTAAAAACGCGGCAAACGCCTCCTCTAACTGCTCTTTTTCCAAAGAAAAGCCGAGCTCGCGCGCCTTTTCCGAAAAGGCGTGGCGGCCGGAGAGCTTGCCCAAAACGAGCGAGGTTTCCTTTAATCCGAGATCCTCGGGGTCGATGATCTGATAGGTCTTGCGGTTCTTTAAGATCCCGTGCTGATGGATGCCGGACTCGTGCGCAAAGGCGTTTGCGCCGACGATCGGCGCCGTGGGCGAGACCGGCACGCCGGATAAAGCCGAGACGGTTTTGGAAAGGTTCAAAAGCTTTTTCGTGTCGAGCGCAAACTCTTTTCGATAGGTTTCGCGCTTGACCTTCAGCGCCATGGCGATCTGTTCGAGCGAGGCGTTGCCCGCGCGCTCTCCGATGCCGTTTATGGTGCATTCCGCCATCTGTGCGCCCGCGGCGAGCCCGGAAAGCGTGTTGGAAACGGCAAGTCCGAGATCGTTGTGGCAATGTACGCTAAAGCACTTGCCGCGCAAGCCGTCCGCGTTTTTCAGATAGGTGATCAGGTCGGCAAACTCCGCGGGCGTGCTGACGCCCACGGTGTCCGGCACGTTTAATACGCTTGCGCCCGCCTCCGCGGCGCGGCGGAACGCCTGCGCCAGAAACGCGCGGTCGGCGCGGGTGGCGTCCTCCGCGGAAAACTCCACGTCGTCGCAGTAGTTTCTCGCAAGGCGCACGCTGCGATCGATCGCGTCCAGCGCGTCCTCTCGGCTTAAATTCAGTTT
Organism: uncultured Ruminococcus sp.; assembly: GCA_902796545.1. Taxonomy (GTDB): domain Bacteria; phylum Bacillota; class Clostridia; order Oscillospirales; family SIG627; genus RUG14179. The sequence continues at coordinate 6,267 of CADBPF010000103.1, forward strand.
TTCTTTCAGGTGCAGATCGCTGAGCGCCAAAAACACGTGGATGCGCGGATGCGCCGCGCCGCAAAGCGCGTCGCGCGCGGCTTCGATGTCTTTTTCGTTTGCGCGGGCAAGCGCGGTGACGCCCGCGTGCTTCAACGCCGCCGCGATGCTCTGCACCGCCTTGAAATCCCCGGGGCTCGCGGCGGGAAAGCCCGCCTCGATAAAGTCCACGCCCGCGTCTTCCAATAAGCGCGCGAGTTCTTCTTTCTGGGACACGGAAAAATTCACGCCGGGGGTCTGATCCCCGTCGCGCAGGGTGGTGTCTTGAAACAGGATGCGATCCATCATCGCGTTTGCCTCCGGATCAAAGAAACAGGAATTTCCGACCGGCAAGCGAAACTTGCGTGCGGATGCCGGTCTGTGAAGAGAGCGTTGCGGAAAAGACGGTCCGGTCCAGATCGTCCGTCCGGAACACGAAGAGCGTGACGTAATCCGTTTCGGGGTCGAAGCGGATCTTGTCAAAGGCGACGCGGCTGTACAGATAGGTGCCGCGCAGTTCGGTGACGACGTGCACCTCGGCGGAGGTATAGGTCTCGCGGCCGTTTTCGCCTGCGATACGGGTCAGCGCCGAGCCGTAATAGCGCTCCTCGCCGGTTTTGTCGATCACGCGGACCAAAAACGAAAGCGCGGGGTCGCCCTGCCCGGTATAGCGCGGATAGTAGCGGACGTTCTGGCGGAGGGTGAACTGCAATTCGTCCGCGCCCTGAAACCAGACGATGTTCTTTAACTGCAGATGCCCTTTTTCGTCGGTGCCGTTGGTGTGATAGAGCTTATAGACCCCGACGCCGTGCGCCAGCACGCTCTGCCGCTCGGAAAACGAGGAAAATCCTCCGGGCGCGGGCAGGCGCAGGGCGCTTTGCGCAAGGTTTTTCTGAAACACGGGGGACACGAGCACCTTTTCCGACAGCGCGGGGTCGCAGGATCTTACCGCGAGCAGGATCACGAACAGATTGAACGCGATCACGACGGCGGCAAAGAGGATCCGCCGGATCCGCCTTGCCGGGGTGAGCACGATCGGCTCGTTATATTCGTCTAAAACGATCTTTTGCCGCTTTTTTTGGGGGGTTGCCATCAGTCGGCGTCACTTTCCGCGCCCGCGCCGGAGGAGGAGTCCGCCGCGCCGGTGCGCAGTTCGAAATACTCCTCTTTTGTGATGCGCAATTCCCGGGGTTTGGAGCCGTTGTGCGGGCCGACGATGCCGCGCTCCTCCATCAGATCAATGAGCCGCGCCGCGCGGGCGTAACCCACGCTCAGGCGCCGCTGCAGCAGCGAGGTGGCGATGCCGCCGTTGTTCACGGCAAGATCGACCGCCTGCCAGTAAAGATCGTCCACCAGACCTTCGCCCTCGTTTTCTCCGGCAAAGTCGGACGCGCCGCGCTTTTTCTCGCCGCACATCGCCGCTTCTTTTTCAATATCGCGGATGGTCTCTTCGCTGTACTGCGCCACGGACTGCTGTTTTAAGAAGGCGACGACGGACTCGACCTCGTGGTCGTCCACGAAGGCGCCCTGCACGCGGATCGGTTTCGTGGCGCCGACCGGCGCGTAGAGCATATCGCCGCGCCCGAGCAGTTTTTCCGCGCCGGGCAAGTCCAGAATCACGCGGGAGTCCTGCAGGCTTGCCACGGTGAAGGCGATCCGGGAGGGAAGGTTTGCCTTAATGAGCCCGGTGATCACGTCCACGGAGGGGCGCTGGGTGCCGATGATCAGATGGATGCCCGCAGCGCGCGCCTTCTGCGAGAGGCGGACGATCGCGCCCTCCACGCTGTCGCGGGCGCTGACCATCAGGTCGGCAAGCTCGTCGATCACGATCACGATGCGCGGCAGTTTTTCGTGCGTTTCGTCGCCGTAGATCGCGTCGTTATAGGCGGCGATATCGCGCACGTTCATCTCTTTGAGCATACCGTAACGGCGCTCCATCTCGTTCACCGCCCAGTTTAAGGCGCCCGCCGCTTTTTTCGCGTCGGTCACGACCGGCACGAGCAGGTGGGAGATGCCGTTATAGACGTTCATTTCGACCTGCTTCGGGTCGATCATAATGAGCCGCAGATCCTCCGGCTTGGAGCGGTAGAGGAAGCTGATGAGAAACGAGTTCATACAAACGCTCTTGCCCATGCCGGTCGCGCCGGCGATCAGAAGGTGCGGCATTTTGGCAAGATCGCAATAGACGTTTTTGCCCGCGACGTCCATACCGAGGGCGGCGTAAAGCGGGCTTTGCGCCGAACCAAACTCCTCGGTGTCGAGCAGTTCCCGGATATGGACGATGGAAACGGCTTTGTTCGGCACCTCCACGCCGACCGCGTCGCGGCCGGGGATCGGCGCCTCGATGCGCACGCCCTTGGCGGCGAGGCTCAACGCGAGATCGTCCGCAAGACCGGTGATGGTGCGCACGCGCACGCCGGATTCCGGCTGCAGTTCGTAGCGCGTGACCGTCGGTCCCTGGGAGACGCCCGCGAGCTTGGTGCGGACGTTGAAGGTTTCCAGCGTGCGCACGAGTTTTTCCGCGGCGGCGCGGGTCTCGGGGCTCATGCCGTCCTTCGCGGAGAGGGCTTTGCGCACGCGGTCGTTATTCAACAATTCCAGCGGCGGGAAGGAATAGCCGGGGTCCTCGTCGTCCTTTTTGCCGAGGTCGAGCGACGCCGCGTCCTCTTCCTTTTCCTCGACGGTTTCCAGCCGGTTTGCGACCTTCGGGTCGCGGCGCTTGGAAAAGACGCTTGCCACGGTGTCGGTCAGGCTTTCGTCTTTTGCCTTTTGCGGCTTTAATTTCGTGACGTCCTCCTCCTCGTCGTCAGAGCCGGACGGATCCGCGGCGCCGGGCGCTTTGGGCGGAACAAAAACGGGCGGCAGATCGCTTACGTCCGCGGTACCGGGCGCCGGAGCGGGCGACGCGGTCGGTTCGGCGGGAGACTCGGTATAGAGTTCGCCCTCGTCAGTGGAATGCTCCTTGACGTAGGCGCGGTATTCCTTTGCCTGAAGGCGCTTTTCTTTAACCTTCTCCATCCCGGAGCGGAAGAGCTCCGCGGGGGTCTTGCCGAGCAAAAACGAGCCGCAGAGCAAAAGCCCCGCGCCGAGCAGGATCCCGGACGCGAGATGCTCCATGATGGCGACGAGCGCGTTGCATAATAGCGAGCCGAGCACGCCGCCGCCGTGCAGGAACTGCGCGCGATCCCACAAAAAGGCGATGGTAAAACGGTTGTCTTCCACAAAGAATTCCGCGGGCGCGAACAGCCCCCAGAACGCGGAGAAAAAGAGCAAAAAGAACGCGGAAAACACGGCTTTATAGCCGCGCACGCCGTGTTCGCCGTCGCGGTTCCAGAAGATCGCGATATTCAATAATAAGACAGGCAAGAGATACGCGCCGCCCGAAAAGAGCCCGCGCAAGATCATGGACACGACCGGACCGATCGCGCCGGTGGAATTGCTGAACACCAAGCAGAGCAGGAACAAAAACGCGCAAAAGCCGATCAGCCAGGGCGCGAGCTTTTCCAAAAAGCTCGGTCCCTCCATGCGCCTGACCATATTTGCCTGGCGGGAAGCGACGTTTGCTTTTCCGTTCTGTGCGCTTCGATTCGCGTTTGCGGGCGCGCTTTTTCGCGCCTGCGGTTTTTTCTTTGCAGCCATGCTTGCTCCTTTGATGGATCGTTTACCGGGTCTGACCGGAGCCGGTGATCAGGTATTTGATCGAGGTCAATTCGTTGAGTCCCATGGGGCCGCGGGCGTGCAGCTTCTGGGTGGAGATGCCGATCTCCGCGCCGAAGCCGAATTCTTCGCCGTCGGTAAACCGGGTGGAAGCGTTGATATAGACGCAGGCGGCGTCCACGAGATCGGAAAAGGCGCGTCCGGCGTCGATGCTTTTCGTCAGGATCGCCTCGCTGTGGCGCGTGCCGTGCCGGTTGATATGCTCCGCCGCGTCTTGCAGCGAGTCCACGACCTTGATCGATAAGATCAAATCGTTATATTCCGTGTCGAAATCCGCGTCCGTCGCCTCCTTGATCCCGGGCAGGATCGCGCGCGTGCGCGCGCACCCGCGCAGCTCCACGCCCGCGTCCGACAGGGCCTTTTGCGCCGCCGGCAGAAACGCGGGGGCGATCTTTTGATGCACGAGCAGGTGCTCCGCCGCGTTGCAGACGGAGGGGCGGCTCGTTTTCGCGTTGACGAGCACCTTCAGCGCAAGCTCCGGATCCGCGTCGTGATGAACGTACACGTGGCAGTTGCCCGCGCCCGTTTCGATCACGGGCACGCGCGCGGAGGTTTTGATAAAGCGGATCAGCTCGCGCCCGCCGCGCGGGATGGCGGCGTCGAGCCCGTCTTCGATCGTGATGAGCGCGGTCGTGTAGGCGCGGTCGGCGCTGTCGATCAGCTGCACGCAATCCTCCGGCAAGCCGGTCTCCTTGAGCGCCGCGCGGATCGAGCGGGTGATCGCGAGATTGGAATACAAAGCTTCCTTGCCGCCGCGCAGGATCACGGCGTTGCCGCTTTTCAGGCACAAAACGGCGGCGTCCGCGGTCACGTTCGGGCGGGCTTCGTAGATGATGCCGAGCACGCCGAGCGGCACGCGGATTCTTTGGATCTCCATGCCGTTTTCATGCGTCCAGCGTTCGCCGCGGCCCAAGGGATCGGGCAGGGCGGCGACTTTTCTCGCGCCCTGCGCCATGCCGGACAGGCGAGATTCGTTGAGCGCGAGGCGGTCGAGCAGGGAGGCGCGCATCCCGCCCTCGCGCGCCGCGTCCAGATCGCGGCGGTTTTCCCGGAAGATCTCGTCTTGATCCGCGATCAGCCGGTCCGCGATCGCGTAAAGCGCCGCGGCGCGGCTTTTTCCGTCTGCGCGGGAGAGCGTTTTTTCGGCATTTTTCGCGTTTTGGATCAAAAAACGCGTTTCTTGTGTGATTTTATCCATCTTCGCTTTGCTTTCTTCGGGTCACGCGGAAGCGGTTTCCGCGATCTGTACGATCTTGTTTGCCTCGAAATAGCCCGTGTAGAGCTTGGGCTCGTCGGGATTGTCCGTCGGCCAGGAATAGACGGCTTCCTTGTCGTGCTGATAGGAGCCGTCCGCATTCTGGACGAAGGCGCCGGTTTCCGGATCGACGACGCGGGTGTCGAGCTTGTTGTTATAGAACGTGCCCTCGTAGCTTTCGCCGTTTGCCCAGGTGTAAACGCCGTAGCCCTGGCGCACGTCGTTGACGTATTCGCCGTCGTAGGTATCGCCGTTTGCCCAATGGAAGAGCCCCTTGCCGTTTTTCAGATCGGCGGCGTATTCGCCGTCGTAGGAGCTGCCGTCCGCGCCGGAATAGAAGCCGTGACCGTCCATCAGGTTGTTCTTGAAGCTGCCGACGTACACCGAACCGTCCGCCCAGGTGTACGTGCCCTCGCCCTCGCGCTTGCCCGCGACGTAGGCGCCCTCGTAGGTGTCGCCGTTAGCAAAGGAGGTCTTGCCGTAGCCGTCGGCAAGGTTGTCGGCAAAGGCGCCCTCGTAGAGATCGCCGGAGGCCTTGGAAACGAGCTTGCCCTCGCCGGAGCGCGCGAAATCCTGCATCTCGCCGGTATAAACGTCGCCGTTTTTATAGGTGAGGGTCTGCGTTTCGGCGTCGTAGCTCGCGCTCGAGCCGTCGGTATAATAGACCGTGCCGGTCTGCGGGGTCTCGCCGATGCAGCGCCCTAAAAACTTGGTGCCGTCGCTGAACACCAGATAGCGGAAGCCGAGCGTGAAATACACGACGACGAGCGTCAAAACCACCGCGGCGACCGCGATGATGAACGCGATGAGCAGCGGGCGGGACTTCTTTTGTTCCCTGCGGCGCACCTCGCGCTCCATTTTCTTTTCATGCGGTTGTTCGTTCATGCGAAAACTCCTTTCTGTGCCCCGGTCATGCGCTAAAATCGATCAGCTGCGGCAAGACCAGATAGGCGAGGACGGCAAGACAAAACGCGAAAATCGTCACCAGGACGGGGACAAGGATCGTGCTGGCGTGAACGCAGAACTGCGCGCGCGTCCGATCCAGAGATTGAGAGGACAGGTAATAGGCGGGATCGTTCGAGTCCGGATCGACGCAGACGACCGCGCGCCCCAGCGCGCCGCCGCGCAGACCGACGGTATAGCGCCGCTTTTTCGTAAGCCCGAGCTCGGACAGGCGCCGGGCGCTTTCGGGACCGTACGCGTTTGCGGCAAACAGCGCGCGCACGAGTTTTCCCTGCAGCGTTCTCTGGAAATAGGAGAAAAACGCATACCAGGAGACCGCCGCCGCCGTGCCGAACAAAAACCACGGCAGAAACGCAAGCGATCGCAAGGAAAGGTCCGCGGCGGGCATGGCGTCAATCCTGTTTTTCGATCTCGGCAAGACCGCCGAGGTAGGGGCGCAGGACCTCCGGCACGATCACGGTGCCGCGCTCGGTCTGGAAGTTTTCCAGGATCGCGGCGGTCGTGCGGCCGGCGGCCAGCCCGGAGCCGTTGAGCGTGTGCACGAAGCGCGCCTTGTCGGCGGCGTCGTTTTTGAAGCGGATATCCGCGCGGCGCGCCTGGAAATCGAGAAAGTCCGAGCAGGAGGAGATCTCCACGTAGCGGTTATAAGAGGGCATCCAGACCTCCAGATCGTAGGTGATCGCGGAGGAGAAGCCGACGTCGCCCGTGGAAAGCAGGACCTTGCGGTAGGCAAGCCCCAACAGATCCATGGCTTCCGCCGCGTCGTTCGTGAGCGTTTCCAGCTCCTCGAGCGAATGCTCGGGATCGGTGAACTTCACGAGCTCCACCTTGTTGAACTGGTGCTGACGGATCAGCCCGCGGGTATCTCTGCCGGCGCTGCCCGCTTCCGCGCGGAAGCAGGCGGAATAGGCGCAGTATTTCAGGGGCAGATCCGCGCCGGAGAGGATCTCGGAGCGGTGCATGTTCGTGACCGGGACCTCCGCCGTGGGGATCAGGAAATAATCCGTGCCCTCCACCTTGAACGCCTGGTCCTCGAATTTCGGAAGCTGACCCGTGCCGGTCATGGACGCGCGATTTGCCATGAACGGCGGGAAGATCTCGGTATAGCCCTGCTTTGCGTGCAGGTCCAAAAAGAAGTTGACGATCGCGCGCTCGAGTCTGGCGCCGAGCCCGCGGTAGAAATGGAAGCGGGCGCCGGTGACCTTCGCGGCGCGGTCGGGATCCAGAATGTTCAACTCGCGCGCAAGATCCCAATGCGGCTTTGCCTCAAAGGAAAATTCCGGCGGCGCGCCGTGACGGGAAATCTCGACGTTCGCGCTGTCGTCCGGGCCGATCGGCAGGCGCTCGAGCGGCAAATTCGGCAGGGTGAGCAGCACCGCGCGCAGCTCTTCTTCCACACGCGCGCGCTCCTCGTCGTCGGTCTTCACCTCGTCGGAGAGGGTCTTCATCTCCGCGAAGATCGCGGAGGTGTCCTTTCCCTCCTTCTTGAATTGCGGGATCTGCTTGGAAACCGCGTTCTGACGCGCCTTTTTCGCCTCCGTGTCCGCGATGAGCGCACGGCGCTTCTCGTCGAGTGCAAGGACGCGATCCACCGCGGCGTCGTAATCGCCGTTGCGGGTCTTCAGGCGCTCCTTGACGTAGTCCGGTTTTTCCTTGATGAATTTGACGTCTAACATGATGACACCTTCTTTTTTTTATTCGTTCAAGAGGAAGTCCTCGCCGGCGAGCGACGCGATGAGTTCTTCCAGCTCGTTTGTGTTTTTATAGTGGATCGCAAGCCTGCCGCCTTTTCCGGTTTTGGCGGGCAGGATTTGTACTTTTCTGCCGATCCGGACCGAAAGCCGTCCCTGCAGGCGTTTGCGGTACTCGGTCTGCGCGCTGTCCTCGCCGCTTTCTTCCGGGCGCATGAGCCTTGCGGCCTCCGCTTCCGCGGCGCGCACGGACAGCCGTTCGGCGACGATTTTTTGAGCAAGCAAGAGTTTTTTTGCGTCCGGACTGACGGAGAGTACGGCGCGGGCGTGCCCGGCGCTCAAGGTTCCGTCCGAGATCAGATCCAGGATGCGCGGGGGCAATTTCAAGAGCCGCAGGCTGTTTGCGACCGCGGCGCGGCTTTTGCCGACGCGCTTTGCCGCCTCTTCCTGCGTGAGCCCGAAGGACTGCGTGAGCCGCAAAAAGCCGCGCGCTTCGTCCAAGGGGTTCAGATCCTCGCGCTGGAGGTTTTCGATCAGCGCCATTTCCGCCGCCTCGATCTCGTTCATATCGCGGATGATGACGGGGAAGGTCTTGAGCCCGCAGAGCTTCCCGGCGCGGAAGCGGCGCTCCCCCGCGACGATGCGGTAGGTGCCGTTCTGATCGGGCCGCACCAGAAGCGGCTGCAGGATGCCGTGAGACCGGATGCTGTCCGCAAGCTCGTTTAGGCTTTCGTCGTAAAAGGTGCTGCGGTTCTGGTTTTCGTCCGGCAGGATCAATGCGGCGGACAGCTGCGAGATCCGGTCGCCGCTTTCGGTGGTGTTGTCTTCAAACAGCGCGTCGAGTCCGCGCCCGAGACCGGTTTGTTTCACGCTCGGTTTCCCCCTTCCAGTCGCTGGATCAGCTCGCTTGCGATCGCCTCGTAGGCAAGATCGCCTTTGGAATAACGGTCGTAATAGCAGATCGGTTTGCCGTAGCTCGGCGCCTCGGACAGACGCACGCTGCGCGGCACGGTGTTGCGGAACACCTTGTCCGGGAAGTGGCGGCGGATCTCGCGGGCGACCTGGTGGGCGAGATTCAGCCTGCCGTCGAACATGGTGAGGATCACCCCGGCGATATCGAGGTCGGGGTTATAGAGCCGACGCACCTGCCGGATCGTGAAGGCAAGCTGTGAGAGCCCCTCGAGGGCGAAATATTCACATTGCATCGGCACGATCGCGTATTCTGCGGCGCAGAGCGCGTTGAGCGTCAGAAGCCCGAGCGAGGGCGGGCAGTCGATGAGGATATAATCGAAAAGGCTCTTTTGCGCCATAAGCGCGTCCTTTAAGATCGATTCGCGGTGCGGCATATTTGCCAGGGAGAGCTCCGCGCCCGCCAGATCCATCGTGGCGGGGAGGATGGAAAGGTTCGTATAGGGCGTTTGCCGGATCGCGCTTTGCGCGGGAAGGCCGTTGCAAAGCACGTCGAAGAGGGTGGCGAGGTCTTTTTTGGAAACGCCCACGCCGCCCGTGCAGTTGCCCTGCGGGTCGGCGTCCACCAAAAGCACCCTTTTGCCCAAAAGACCGAGCTCGGCGGCAACGTTGATGGCGGACGTGGTCTTGCCCACGCCGCCTTTTTGATTCGCAAACGCCAGGGTGATCGCCATAGCCGCTCCTTGTTTCCTAAAAATGCCGACACTACTCGAGTGTATGGATAAAATAGTATAACAAATCAGAAAGAAAATGTCAACACGCGCACGCGCGCACGCGCGAGAAGGATGCCCGGGACGGC
>CADBPF010000104.1 GCA_902796545.1 uncultured Ruminococcus sp.
CCCGAAAGCCGTTTGGCTTCGGGGGATTCTTTGTTGGTTTTCGTTTCCTTAACGCTTGGAGAACTGGCTCGCGCGACGGGCGGCTTTTAGACCGTACTTCTTGCGTTCCTTCATTCTCGGGTCGCGGGTGAGAAATCCCGCTTTTTTCAGCGCGGCGCGGTAGGTTTCCGCATCCGCCTGCAAGAGCGCACGGCTGATGCCGTGACGGATCGCGCCGGCCTGACCGGTCACGCCGCCGCCCTTGACGGTGCAGATCACGTCGAACTTGCCCATGGTCTCGGTCACGCCGAAGGGCTGACGCACGATGAATTTCAAGGTGTCCAGTCCGAAATAATCGTCAAGCTCTCTGCCGTTGACGGTGATCACGCCGCTGCCCGGATACAGGCGCACGCGCGCGATGGATTCTTTTCTTCTGCCCGTACCGTAGAAGTAGGGCTTCGCACTCGTATAAGTCATTTCGTTCCCTCCTTCTTACTCAAAACTCGTATTTCACGGGTTTCTGGGCTTCGTGGTTGTGATTTTCGTTCGCATAAACCTTCAAGCGGGTGATGCTCTTGCGGCCGATCGAATTCTTCGGCAGCATGCCTTTGACGGCAAGCTCAAGAGCCTTTTCCGGCTTGGTGCGCATCAGGTCGCGGTAAGAGATCTCTTTCAAGCCGCCGATGTAGCCGGAATGATGATAATACTTTTTCTGATCCAGTTTCTTGCCGGTAAAGACCACTTTTGCCGCGTTGACGATGATGACGTATTCGCCGCAGTCAACGTGAGGCGTGAATTCCGGACGGTGCTTGCCGCGCAAGATCGTTGCCGCGGCAACGGCTACCTGACCGATGGTCTTCCCCTCGGCATCCAGAAGATAAAAGCCGCGTTTGACTTCTTCCGGTTTTGCCATGAATGTGGACATAGTCTTGCCTCCGTTTGTTGTTTTCGTGCCTGCGTATTATAACCGCCTTTTTGAGCCGTGTCAAGTACTTTTTTCGAAATTTTCAATCGTTTTTGCATCAATCTCTCGTTTTCTTTCGTTTTCTCTCGTTTTCTCCCGTTTTCTCACTTGAAAAGTCAAAAAAGTTTTCGTTGCATTCCCGTATAAAAGACGCTATAATGCAGATATGACGGATAAAACGCTACTTTCTTATACGCGGCGCGCGATTTTCGATTACGAGATGATCCGGCCGCACGATCGGATCGCCGTCGGGATCTCCGGCGGCAAGGATTCGCTCACGCTGCTTTCGGCGCTTGCGCTCTACCGGCGCTTTTCTCCGGCGCCCTTTGAATTGTGCGCGATCCATATCGATCTCGGTTTTTCGGATGAGCCGGAGCTTGCGCAGACCCGCGCGCTCTGCGAGCGCCTCGGGGTGGAGCTGTGGATCGAAAAAACGCAGATCGGCCGCGTGATCTTCGACGAGCGGCGCGAGAAAAACCCCTGCTCGCTTTGCTCGAAAATGCGCCGGGGGGCGCTTGCGCGCGCGGCGGCGGCAAAGAACTGCAACGTGATCGCCCTCGGCCACAACCGGGACGACGCGGTGGAAACGCTGATCCTGAACCTCTTTTACGCCGGGCGCATCGCCACCTTCGAGCCGGTAAGCTTCTTGGATCGCTCCCGTCTTCGCCTGATCCGGCCGCTTGTCTATATCGAGGAGCGCGAGATCACCTACTACTGCACGCGCCATTCGATCATTCCGGACAAAAGCCCGTGCCCCGCGAACAAACACACACGCCGGGAGGAGATCAAGCAGCTTTTGCTTTCCCTCTCGAAACAAAACCCCGATCTGAAATCCAAGCTCTTCGGCGCGATCCGGCGCGCAAACCTTGACGGTTTTCACGCGATCGACCGCTATCGTGAACGACAATCGACCCGAAACGAGGAACCGAAATGAAAAAAACGCTCTGTATCGTACTTGCTTTCAGTTGCTTGCTTGCTCTTTTTGCCTGTGCGCAGCCGCAGGAAACCCCAAAAAAGTCGCCCGCGGACACCCCGCAGGAAACCGACCCCTTGAGCTACGATTACGACCTGACCCCCTACGTGACCTTGGGCAACTATATCGGACTTGCCTTCGACGAGGAAGCCTGTCAGCCCACGCAGGAGGATCTGGACGACCGCAAAGCGACCGATTTCGGCGGGAAGCTCGTCTCCCGCGCGGCAATCGAGGGCGACACCGTGCATATCGACTACGTCGGCACACTCGACGGCGTTGCCTTTGACGGCGGCACGGCGAAAGACCAGGCGCTCACGCTCGGCTCCCACACCTACATTTCCGGTTTCGAGGAAGGATTGATCGGCGTGACCCCGGGCTCGACCGTGGATCTGGATCTGTCTTTCCCCGACCCCTATCCGAACAATCCCGACCTTGCGGGCAAGCCCGTGGTCTTCACCGTGAAACTGCGTTATATCGAAGGTCCGGAGGATATTGTTCCCGAACTGGACGACGCGACCGTAGCGGCGCTTTCCCCCTATGAAAGCTTAAAAGAATACGAAGCCGCGATCACGCGCGTACTGTATCTGGAGCGCGCCAATTCCGTGCTTTGGCAGCAGATCTGGGCTTCGACCGAATTCCGCGACCTGCCGCAGGACGCGGTCGAAGTCTATTACAACCGCACGCTCGACTCGCTGTCCGCCTACGCCTCCGCTTACGGCTATTCGATCGAGGACTACGTGCAGAGCTACAGCGAATCGCAGGGGATCACAAACGAAGAGTTTTACGCAGATCTCCGGAAAGACGCGGAAGAAAACGTGAAATACGATCTCATACTGCACGGGATCGCGAACAAGGAATCGATCGTTCCGACCGACGAGGACGCGACCGACGTGCTGCAGCAGATCTTCGTGTATTACGCCGCGCGCTACGGCTTTGAAACGCTTGCCGACGTGCGCGTGAACACCGACGAAGCCACGTTAAACAAAAACGAACTCTATTTTGCCGTACTGCGCTTCGCGCGCCTCCACGCCGAAGCGGCCGAACAATGATCAAACGCTCCCTTACACTCGTCCTTTGCGCGCTGTGCTTGATCGCGCTTTGCTCCTGTGCGCTTTTCGACAGCCTGGATCAGCCGACTGTCGATCCCAATCAGCCCTATCCTTATGATTTAGACGAATATCTGGAGCTTGCGCCCTACAAGGGGCTTTCGGTCTCGCGCGCACAGATCGAGCCGACGCAGGAACAGATCGACGCGCAGATCGAGTCCGATTTCGGGTCTTTGCGCCTGATCTACGACCGCACGGCGGATTTCGGCGACCGCGTCAATCTCAACTACCTTGCCTCCTACGAGGGCAACGACTACGAGGACGGCACGGAAAACGGCTTTTTCCTCACGCTCGGACAAAACGAGCTGGAGCTGCCCGGCTTTGACGAGGGGCTGGTCGGCGTATATCCCGGCGAGAGCGCCGAACTGGATCTGCACTTTCCCGAGGATTATACGAAAGACCCCGACTACGCCGGCAAAGACGTGCATTTCACCGTCACGCTCAATTATATCTACGCGGATCTGCCGGAGCTTTCCGACGAACTCGTTTCCGCCTATACGACGTATCCCACGCTTGCCGCCTATCAGACCGGCATGAAAGAATCGCTGACGCGCGCAAACAAGGTGACCGCTCTCTGGAAGCAGGTCCTGGACCGTTCGCGCGTGCTGCAATATCCGGAAAAAGAATATCAGGTCTATTACGAGGACTTCGTGAAAAGCTATCAGCTTCTCGCCGAGGGCTATTCGCTGACGCTTAGTGAATACCTGGACTTGCTCGGCGAAAGCGAGGAAAGCTTCGATCAACGCGCCAACGAGGAAACGCAGAACTATATCAAGGAAGACCTGATCGTGTACGCGATCGCGCGGCGCGAGAATTTAGAGGTTTCCGAGGACGAATACACCGAGGGCAAGCAGGATTACTACGACAAAGTGGTGTTCGACTATTTTCTCAACCCCGACCTGATGGAAGAAACGCTCGGAAAGGATTATCTTACCGAGCACTTACTTGCAAACAAGGTGCTGGATCTCATCTGCGACAGCGCCGTGGAGAATGCGTGATGGTAAAAAACGACGTGTTTGAAGTGACGATCACGGACGTAAACAACCTCGGTTACGGCGTCTGCCGGATCGACGGATTCGTGGTCTTCGTGCGCGGCGGCGTGACCGGCGATCTGGCGCGGATCAAGCTCATCAAGGTCCTGCGCGACTACGCCGTGGCGCTGATCGAGGAGCTGATCGAAGAAAGTCCGTATCGCACGGTCGCGCCCTGCCCGTCCTTCGGGCGCTGCGGCGGCTGTTCGTTTTTGCATCTCAACGACGCCTGCGAGGCAAGCCTCAAAGAATCCTTCGTGCGCGCCGCTTTGCAAAAAGAGGGGTTGGAGCTTAAAGTCGAGCCGCTTTTGCGCACCGAAAACCGCCTGCACTACCGCAACAAGGCGCAATACCCTCTCTATCGGGACGAAAACGACCGCGTGCGCTGCGGCTTTTACCGCACGCACTCCCATAGTCCCGTCTGCGCGGAGAACTGCCTGCTGCAGCCGGAAGAGTTTGCCGATCTCTGCGCCTTTTTCTGCGACTATTTCACCGCCGCGCGTTTGAGCTGTTACGACGAGCAAACGGGGCGCGGGCTTCTGCGCCACCTGATCCTGCGCAAAAGCGAGAGCACGGGCGCGATCGTCGCGATCGTCGTCGTAAACGGCGAGGGTTTCTCCGGCATGGAGCAGCTGGCGCAAAGCGCGATGCACGAGTTTGCGCACTTGCGCGGCGTGGCGATCAACGAAAACCGCGCGCGCACCAACGTGATCTGGGGCAAAACGACGCGCGTTCTCGCGGGCGACTGCGAATTGCAGGAAACGCTGCTCGGCAAACGCTTTTCCTACGGTCCCTCCTCGTTTTTCCAGGTCAACCGCGAGGGCGCGGAGCAGTTGTTCCGAAAGGCGCGGGAGATGATCGGCAAGCCTTTGCAGGGCCCGGTCTGCGATCTCTACTGCGGCGTTGGCGCGGTGGGTCAATGCGTCTGCCCGGACGCGGAGATCTGCGGCGTGGAACTGAATCCCGAAGCGGTGCGGTTCGCGCGCAAAAACGCGCAGGAAAACGGGCAAAACGCCGTTTACGCCTGCATGGACGCGAGCGCCTATTTCGAGGCGGCGGGGCGCTTTTCCACCGTGCTGGTCGATCCGCCGCGCGGCGGCTTGGACGCACCCCTCAAAAAGGAACTGTGCGCGCGCAAAAGCGACACGATCCTCTATATCTCCTGCAATCCCGCAACGCTTGCCCGCGACCTGAAAGAACTGATCGCGGCGGGCTATTCCCCCTCCCCCGTCACCCCGGTCGATCTCTTCCCGAAAACCGGGCACGTCGAGACAGTCGTTCGACTGTCTCGA
>CADBPF010000105.1 GCA_902796545.1 uncultured Ruminococcus sp.
GCCTCGCTCGAGGCGCAGTTCGAGCCCTTCGATCCCGGCGGAGCGATGGAGGAATATTTTTACTTTTATCTTGCCGCCGCCACGCCGACGGATCGGCTCACGATCAGTTACCACACCCGCTCGCTTGCCGGAAAAGAGTGCAAGAAAAGCGTCTTTTTGAGCAGGCTTGCGTTTTTGTTCCCGCAGCTTGAGCTGTCGGACGCGAGTGCCTGTGACGCGGATCTTTCCGAAAGTTCCCGGACGAGAGCGCGCGATCTGCCGATCAACGAATCCGAGCTATATTCCTATCTCTGCGTCTTCCGCGAAAGCCGGGATCCCTTCACCCTGCGCCTGCGCCGCTACGCGCAAAAACACGCTCTGTTCGACCTGCCGAAGACCCGAGAAGAGCAAAGCGCTCTGCGCGACCGGCGCGCGCCCTGCGAGCCGCACCGTTTCTTGATTTTGAGTCAGGGAAAGCTGGATACGTACGCCAAATGCCCGTATCGCTATTTTCTGCATTACGATCTGAACCTGCGCCCCGATCCGACCGCCGAGCTGGACCGTTCGGTCCTCGGATCGCTCGCGCATTACGTGGCGGAATACAGTTACCGGAAGATCGAAAAGCTGGACCGTCCGATCGGCGATTATACCGCGGAGGACCGGCAAAAGCTCGTGCAGATGGCAACAAACGAATTCTTCGCCGACCTGCTGCCCGCCGGCGCGCGGGTCCCCGCGCGGTTTCACGCGCAGGCGGAGCGGATGGAGCACGCGAATCTGCGGCTTTTGGAAAACCTGTTCCGCGACAGCGCGCAAAGCGCGTACCGTCCGTTTTGCTTCGAGGCGCAGCTCGGGCACGAGCTGCCCGCCTATTTTCTGGATCTGCCGGACGGCTCGCAGGCGAAATTCTCCGGCATGGTCGATCGCATCGATCTCGCGCGGATCAACGGTCAGAACTACGCCTGCGTGATCGACTACAAGACCGGCGAACACAAATTCGACGTAAACGACGTGTATAACGGGCTGGAATCCCAGCTGATCGTCTATCTGTGCGCCCTGCGCGCGGGCGGGATCGTGCGAAACGGCAAACGCGTGCCCGTGATCCCCGCCGCCGGCTACTATCTCCACGCCTATTCCGGCGTTCCGAAAGCGATCGACGAAAAGACGGCGCAGGCGGAGATCAACAAGCATCTTTCCCGCTGCGGCCTGTATCTGAAAGACGATACCGCGCTCGGCGCCTTCGGAGCCAGCGTCCGCAACGGGTTCAGGATCGAAAAAACGAAGGGCCCGAAAGCCGCCGCGGGCAGCGAATTGCTGTCCGCCGCCGAACTGGACGCGCTGCTCGACACCGCGGAAGATCTGTTTGCCGAGACCGCGCTGAAGATCAAATCCGGAAACGTCGCGCGGCTGCCTTTGAAAAAAGGCAAGCGGCTGATCGACTGCGAATATTGCGACTATCGTTCGATCTGCCGCTTGGAAAACGGCGCCTGCCGCAGGTACGTGTACCGCAAGACCGCAAAAGACGAGGATCCGGCAAGTAAAGAAGAAAACGGAAAGGAGGATGCCGATGCCTGAAATCACCTGGACGACCGATCAGCGCAACGCGATCGAAGCAAAAGATACCAATCTGATCGTCGCCGCCGCCGCGGGCAGCGGCAAGACCTCCGTTTTGATCGAACGGCTCGCGCGGCTTCTGACGGATCCAGACGAGCATCTGGATCTGGAGCGCGACCTGATTGCCATTACCTTTACGAAATCCGCCGCCGAAAACTTAAAAGAAAAACTCGCCGAACGGCTGATGAACTTGCAGGCAAAGGATCCTTCCGACCGCCGGTTCGAGCATCTGCTCGCCACCCTTCCCCGCGCGAACATTTCTACCGTGGACAGCCTGTGCTATCGCCTCGTCGTCGAGAACGCGGCGCTTTTGGATCTGCCGCCGAAGCTGCAGATCATCGACGAGACCGTCCGTGCCGCCTCGCTTCGCCGCTGTTTCGATCTTGCGCTGGAAGAATTATTGGACGAAACGCGCAGCGAACCGGCCGCGGTCGAGGACCTCAAGCTGCTGCATAAGCTCGTCAACACCGGAAAAAGCGACGCGGATCTGGAAAAACTCGTCATTTCCGCGTACGAGAAGCTGCGCGTGTACCCGGAGGGACTGTCGAAGCTCGAAGAGCTGGTCTTTTCCGACGCGGACCGGTTGGCGGAGCTGGACGAAGACCATTTCAACCTTCTGGAAACGCCGCTCGGCGCCGACGTGCGCACGCTCTTTTCGGAAAAGCTCTCCCGCATCCGGGCGCGGCTGGAGGCCAGCGTTTTTGAGTTTCCGGAGCATCTGGTCACCCCCGACGTATTCCCCGCGCTCTTTCATTTCATTGATCGGATCGACCGCTTTGCCGACGCCCTGAATAACGCCGACAGCGATCTTCTCTGCGAGATCGCGCTGGAAGGCAACGGCCCGCCAAACCGCCTCGGCACCGCCGGTCTGGACGAGATCGACCAAGAGATCCTGCAGGAGGGCAAGCCCTTCTATAAAAAGATCTATGACGACGCAAAGCTCCTTTGGAAAGACATAATCGACCTCTTCCGCACGCCGTTTTCGCCCTACGAGGAAGAGTGCCAGCGCGTAAAACTGGAGCGGGCGTTCGTGCGGCTTTTGCAAAAAACGAGCGACTATTACGAAGCGCAAAAACGCGCGTCCGGGCTGATGGACTTTTCCGATCTGGAGCATCTTGCGCACCGCGCCCTGCTTTTGCAGCGCGACCGGCAGTTTTGCCGCTATCTCTTCGTGGACGAGTATCAGGACACCAACCGCCTGCAGGACGAGATCTTTGCGCTGCTTTCCGCGCACGGCAAGTTTTTCTACGTCGGCGACGTAAAGCAGAGCATCTACGGCTTCCGCGGCGCGGTGCCGAGCCTGTTTCTCGGCTATAAAAACAGTTTTCCGCTCTACGATCCCCAAAACGCCGCCGACAAGCAATGCATCCTCTTGTCCGATAACTTCCGTTCCGATTCCGGCGTGATCGATTTCGTCAACGAAACCTTCCGCGTGCTCATGGGCTCCCAGCAGGGGATGTACGATCAAGGCGACGAATTGCGCCACGCGTCGATCCGGGAAGACGCCGGGATCAAGCCGGAGCTCGTGATCTTGAATAAACCGTCCGTCGGCGAAAAGCGGGAAATGAGCGACGAGGAGCAGGAAGAAATAGAAAACCAGGACGCGTGCGCCTATCTCATTTTTCGGATCCGACAGCTGATCGCAGCAGGCGAACAACCGGACGAGATCGCCGTGCTCGCCTATACCAACCAATTCTTAAAAGAGCTGAAAGCCCGCATGGAAGAGGTGAATCTTCCCTGCGATTTCGTCAGTCCGGAAAGCTTTATCAACTCCGCCGAATACCTCTATTGCCGCGCGCTGCTCACCTGCCTGGAAAACCCCGTGTCGGAGATCCCGCTCGTCGCCGTTTTGACCGGCCCGCTGTTCTGTTTTTCCTCCGACGATCTGATCGCGATCCGCGCCTTTTCCGAAAACGCCACGCTCTTTGACGCGCTCACGCTCTACGCAAAGCACTCGGCGCCCGACGCGCTGCAAGAAAAAGCGCGGGCGTTTTTGGAATTCTGGACGGCGTGGAGGGACAAAAGCCGCGGCGTGCTGCTGTCCGATTTTCTGCTCCGGCTGATCCGCGAGACCGAGCTGGGTGCCCTGTTCGCGGAAAACGAGGACGAGAAGACGATCCGCGAAGAACACCTGTTGTTCCTCTACGAACTTGCCCGCGGCTTTGAGAGCAATTCGATCCGGACTTTAAGCGAGTTTGTCGCGTATCTTAACGACCTTTCCCCCGAAAGCATCCGCTACGACGAGCGTAAAACGGGAAAAAGACCGATCCGGCTCATGACGATCCACAACGCCAAGGGGCTGGAATTCAAAACCTGCTTCGTCGCGGAGCTGAACAAAATGGCAACGTCGAAAGAAGCGTTCCTCTTCGATCCGGAACACGGTCTGATCGGGGAATACTACTGTGAAGAAGAGGATCGCAAATACGACACCCTCTCCCGCAAACTGCTCGCGTTCACCCAGAACGCGTCCGAAAAATTAGAAGATCTGCGCACGCTCTACGTGGCGCTCACCCGCGCGGTCGAACGGCTGATTTTAGTCGCCGTCCCGAGAAGTCTGAAAACCACGCTCTCCCGCAGCGGCCTGGATCCCTATCTGCCGAGCGGATCGATGGTCTCCGATCTCGACTGCAAAGCCCCGCTCGAATCGATCCTGTTCGCGCTCAGAAACAACGACGATCTGCGCAACGCGTTCGAGCATTATCTGTCCGACCCGAGCGAGCAGGTGCTCAATTGCGATTGCGGCGCCTTTTCCTGCTCGATTCTCCATACTCTCTTTCTTGAAGCGCCGGACGCGGAAACGGAAAAGAAAGAAACTGCGCCGCGCTTCGACGAGCAAGACGCGCAGAAGGTCGAAGAGCTGCTCGATTCTTTGCGCATCATGCGCGATCAAACGATCCTGCCGAGCAAGGTTTCCGTGTCGGAGCTTGCGCATCTGTCCGCAAAAAGCGAGACGCCGAGATCCTATCGGTTGAGCTTTACCGAAACGACGCGATCCGCCGCGCAGATCGGGCTTGCCATGCACGCCTTCATGCAATTCTGCGATTTCGAAAACGCCCGTCAAAGCCCGGAAAACGAGGCAAGCCGCCTCGTCGATCTGGAATTTTTATCGCCGGAGGACGCCAAACGCTTAAACTTTTTCGCGCTCGACCGTTTCTTTGAAAGCGCGACCTACGAGCGCATCAAAAAAAGCCCTCTGGTCAAAAGAGAGCTTCGTTTCAACGTGTTTTTGGACGCGCGGATCCTGTTCGGCACAGGCGAGGGCAAGACGCTGCTGCAGGGCGTGATCGACTGTTATTTCGAAAACCCCGATCACACGATCACGATCATCGATTTCAAGACCGACGCGCTCGATCCGAAAACCGGCGAGGAGGTCTTGCTTGCCCGCCACGCAAAACAGCTCAACCTGTATCGCCGCGCCGTCGAGGAGATCACGCAAAAGCGGGTAAGCGAACTGTCGCTGTACTCGTTTTCGCTCGGCCGCGAGATCAGGGTGCCGATGGAAGCAGACTGATCGCCGCCTCCCTTGCCTCGCGATAGAGATACAAAGAGCCGAAGATCAAGACCGGAAGCGCGTGCGCTTTCGCGTATTCGAGCGCTTGTTTGACCGCCTCGAAAACGCTTTCCCGCGCCAAAGAAGCGATCCCGTACTCGCCGCAGACCGCGGCGAGTTTTTTGGCGTCCAGCGCGCGCGGCGTGTCCGAGGGAGCCGTCGCGAAAAGCCGCTCGATCCGCGGCGCGATCAGGGAAAACATGCTTTCGTAGTCCTTATCCGCCATGACCGCCGCGACCGCGCAAAAGCGCTGATGCGCGGGAAAACACGACTCGAGCGACGCGCACAGCGCCGCGATCCCGTTCGGATTATGCGCCCCGTCGATCACGACGACCGGATCGGAAAAGGACAAGGGTTCAAAGCGCCCCGGCCAGCGCGCCGCGGCAAAGCCGCGGTCGATCGCCTCGCGCGAAATCATCCATCCGCGCGCCTTCAGGATCGCAAGCGCGTCAAGTGCGATCATCGCGTTATAGGGCTGATACGCGCCCGCAAGCGCGATGCGGTATTCTTCTCCCCGGTAGGAAAACCGCGCGCCCCAAAGGCCCGCGTCCGACACGACCAAAGCGGACGGATCCGAGTACCGAACCCGGCAGGATAATTCGTTTGCGCGGCGCTCGATGATATTTTGCACCTCTTTATTCGTTTCTCCCTCTCCGTAGAGCGCGGGGGCGTTCGGTTTCAAGATTCCCGCCTTTGCCCGCGCGATCAGAGAGATCGTATCGCCCAAAATCTCGGTGTGATCCCGCTTCACCGAGGTGATCACACACACCAACGGATCTTCGATCACGTTGGTCGCGTCGAATTCCCCGCCGAGCCCCACCTCGCAGACCACGACGTCGCACGCGCATTTTTGAAAATACCAAAAGGCGAGCGCGGTCGTCACTTCAAATTCCGTGGGGCTGTCCGCCATCTCTTCCAAGGCGGGCGCGATCACCTCCATCCCGCGGCAAAGCTCCGCTTGGGAAATCAGCGTATCGTCGACGCGGATGCGCTCTCTGAAATCCGTAAGATACGGCGAGGTATAAAGCCCCGTGCGGTATCCCGCCTGCGACAGAACCGCTGCGAGCAGGCTGGAAACCGAGCCTTTTCCGTTGGTGCCCGCGATATGGACAAAGCGCAGTTTTTTTTGCGGATCGCCGATGCGAAAAAGGAGTTCACGGATCCGGGAAAGCCCGAGCTTCGAGCCTTTCCAGTCCGTGCGGTGGATCAGCGCCATCGCTTCCCGATAAGTCATGCGCGCTCCTTTCCGTTCCGAAACAGCGGCGTTTTGGATAATTCGTATAAGATCAGGCTCTCCAACAGCCCCGTTATAAGATAGATCGGGAGCCGCAATGCCAGAACGGCAAAGGGCGTGCCGAAATAAAGATACAAGCCGAGGCTTTTGACGAGTACGGACGCGATCAGATGCGCAGGCAAAACCGAGAGCATAACGCCAAAGAAGCCCCGCTTGTCGGAAAAGAGCCGGAAAAAGAGCCCCGCGCAAAAGCCGATGAGCGCGGCGCCGAGCGTGATGATCGGATTGATCGCAAAGCCCACGATCAGGCATCCCACCAGGTCCGCGACCACGCCGACGAGCGAGGCGATCCAGGGCCCGAAGCAAAAGGCGGCGCACAAGATCGGCAGATTCTCAAAGCTGATGCGCAAGCTGTCCCCGATCGGGATCTGCAAGAGTTTGCCGAACACGATCGACAAGGCGGCAAACAGACCGCAAAAACAGACGGTCCGGGCAATCGAATTTCGTTTCATCAAAAAACCTCCGTGCAGGCGCATAAAACTCGCCCCAACGGAGGAAAAGCCCCGATGTGGCAGCGGGATGCGGATCTTGTACCGCAAGAACTCTTTTCGTCCTCCCGACAACTCCCCGTTCGGGCGGCACTTAACGCACAAGATCCTACTCTGCGTTTGCGCTTGTATTATATGCCGCACTGGCCTCCTTGTCAAGGCAAAGCGGCAAAAAAACGCCGGCGGAAACCCGCCGGCGTTTGGTTCAGACTCATCGCGCGATCATGATCGGATCCGGGACCGGATCGGATGGGCCGATCCCGTTTTGCTTTTGCAGTTCCGCCTGTCCGATCCCGAAGCGTTTGCCGATCTCCCAGAGCGTTTCCTGCGGCTCGGGATAGTAGAAGCGCACGCCGGAAAAGTCGTCCCGCGGCTGATCGGTCCATTCGATCGTGCGCAAAGCGCACAGCGTTTTTGTGTGCCACACGCAAAGCTCAAAACTCAATTTCAACTGCAGGGTGATCCCGTCGGGCGTGCAGATCGCGTCCGTTTCGGTGATCCCGCCCGTGATCGATACGTGCAGATCCTCTTTTGCGATCTCGGCGGGCAGATCCGCGCGGAATTTCAGCTCGCTCTGCGCGCTCTCTTCCAAATAGACCGGACGGGACACGGTCTTCCGCATGCCGAAATAACCGATCTTCCAGGCGATCGCCGCCGTGATCGCCCCGGCTTCCGGATCCAAACGGATCGTATCGATCCGAGCCTCGATCCCTTCCGGATCGCCGATCCCCTCCGGCAGCAAAACGGTAAGCTGCGTTTCCGTATGCACCGGCTCCGTGCGCACAGATCCGAAAAGCGAAAAATCCGAAAACTCGCTTTTGCCCGCTTTTAAGCAAAAATACAGATCGGAAATCAGCGCGGCGCGTTCGCTCGCAAACGCCGCCGCACTCACGGAATACGACAGCAAGACCCGCAGCACGCGCTTTTCGCCGCGTTCGTCCGCCTGCAGTTCCCCGTGGCAGGACCCGCAGGTAAGCTCACACCGGACAAGGCTGTCCTGCTTGCAGGAAGGAAGTCCGATCACCTCGGACAGCTCGATCATCTGCGAAAAGCTCTTGACGATCTCCTCGCCCGTCTGCTCGTCGAGCGCGAGATAAGAGCAATTCAGCATCCCTTTGGCGCCGAACGCCGCCTGATCCGCGCTCGCCTTGACCCAATCGGGCGCAAGATCCAGACCCAAAGACAGGATCGTGCGGATCGGCGGCGCGGGATCCTCCAGAGTGATCGTCTGTTCGAGTTCGTAGTTTTCCTCCGCGGCGCCCTCCAACACGAGGTATTCCGCGTCTTTGCGGATCACCTCCGCATCCTCGCCGGGATCGCTCACGTAAGGCAAAAAAGTGTTCTGGATCAGTTCGCAATCCAATCGGATACTGCCGGAAAAGGACGGTTTTTTCGCGCCGAACGGCTTGCAAACGGCGCCGAGCGTCCGGGCGTTCACGAAGAGCGCGAAGGTTTCCGGCGCCTGATCGTCCGAAAACGGCCACTCGAAGCGGTGCGTGAATTCCTGCTCGAACTCGGAAAAAAAGATCTGCCCCGGCGCGTCCGCCGACGGCGTACCCTCGTACGTCAGACCGAACCGCGCCGTGCCCGATATTTCGCAGATCAGCGTTTTTTCCGAGATCAGGCGCTCCTTTTTCGTGATTTGCGGGATCAACTCCACGCGCAAAACTTTATGGATCTCCTCGAAATAGTCCGGCAAAACGCCGCTCGTTTCCACTTTCAGATCCGCGCTTGCCGTAAAGGGCTTTTGCAATACGCGTAAGCTTTCGCCGTTTGATTCGTTACCCATCATCTCTGACTCCGTTTCCCGAGGAGAGCGTCGCCCCTCGATCGATTGATCGTTTCACGCGATCTTATGCGCGCAGCTTCCAAACTATGCCCAATCGCTTTCCGGATCGAGAAAAACGCGGATCTTCCGGATCGCCGCCTTTTCGATCCGCGATACGTACGAGCGCGAGATGCCCAACGCGAGCGCCGTTTCTCTTTGGGTAAACGGCCGTTTCCCGTCAAGCCCGTAGCGCAGCTTCACGATCTGCTTCTCGCGCCCGGACAGGATCGTTTCCACCGCTTCCCGCGCCTCCTTTGCCCGCGTTTTCCGGTCAACGAGATCCGTCATATCCTCGTCCTCGCTGATCACGTCGAGATAGGTGAGCGCGTTGCCGTCCCGGTCGTATTCGATCGCCTCGTTCAAGCTCGTTTCGCGGCTTTGCTTTTTCGACGCGCGAAAATACATCAGAATCTCGTTTTGCAGGCACTTGCCCGCGTAGGTCGCAAAACGCGCGCCGTGGGCGGGATCGAAGGTATCGATCGCCTTGATCAGCCCGATCACCCCGATCGACAAAAGATCTTCCGGATCCTTCGCGCCGGGATAATACTTTTTGATCATGTGGGAAACCAGACGCAGATTGTGCGTGATGAGGCTTTCCCGCGCGCCCGGATCGCCGGATCGCGCAAGCTTAAAAAGGCGCTCCTCTTCTTTGGGCGGCAGGGGCGGCGGAAAGCCGGAATTTGCTCCCGTAACCTTCAAAAACAAACAAAAAAAGCGGCTCAAAACCGCAAAAAAAGCGGACATCCCGATCCCTCCCGATTTCTTTTCGGTAAAGGACTCTATGTCCGTTTTGCGCGCTTTATGCCGAAAAAAAGCCGCCCTGCGGGCGGCTTTTTTGATTTACGGGCTTCGGCGGCGCTTTTTGACGATCACGATCAAAGCGTAAAGCCCGATCGCGACCAAAGAGGAAAGCGCGTCGTTGAGCACGTCGGTCGCGCGCATCGCGCGGCCCGGTAAAAACGCCTGATGGACCTCGTCCGAGATCGCGTAGAGAACGCTGATCGCAAAGGTGATCGCGCACACGCGTTTCAGATCCGCCGTGTGCGCGCGCAAAGCAAAGATCCCCCAAAGCGCGAGCACGAAATACAAAAAGGCGTGCGCCGCTTTTCGCGTGAAAAACACAAGCGCCTGCGCGTTTGCCTCCGGCAGAGCCGGAAAGAGCGTGCGGATCAGCGAATAGAGCCTGCCCGCTGCGTCCGAAAAGGGGGCGGACAAGGCGGAGGACTGCTCGGCGGTCTGGGCGCTGAAACAGAAGATCAGCACCATCCAGACGACAAGCGGGATCCAGCGCCAAAGCCTGCGCTTCACTTACTCTTCATCCTCCGGCGGCGGCACGAGCTTGGCGACCGGCTCCTGCGTTTCAGCGGCTTTGGACGGATCGGGCGCGTGACGGAAGGTATCGACCACCCGTTCAAGCAGCGCGATCACCTCGTCCATGGTCGGCTCGCCCTCGTGGACCAGGCGGGAAAGATCGGTCAGATCGCGGGCGAATTTCGCCGGATCGATCGTGATCGGACGCCCGATGAAGATCTTGGCGTTCTCGGTCTGCCTTAAACCCTCCTCGCTCATCAACAGTTCTTCGTACAGCTTTTCGCCCGGACGCAGACCGGTATAGCGGATCTCGATATCCTCGCCCTCCTTCAAGCCGGAGAGCTGGATGATCTTGCGGGCAAGATCCGCGATCTTCACGGGCTTGCCCATATCCAGAATGAAGATCTCGCCGCCGCGCGCCAGAGCGCCCGCGGTCAGCACGAGCTGCGCCGCTTCCGGGATCGTCATGAAATAGCGGATGATCTCGGGATCGGTCACCGTCACGGGGCCGCCCTCGCGGATCTGCTGCTTGAAAAGCGGGATCACGGAGCCGTTGGAGCCGAGCACGTTGCCGAAACGGACCGCCGCGAACAGCGTTTCGCTGCGGCCGGCAAAGGACTGCACGATCATCTCGCAGATGCGTTTGGTCGCGCCCATCACGTTGGTGGGATTGACCGCCTTGTCCGTGGAGATCAGGATGAATTTCTGGACCCGGTACGCCATGGCGGCGCGCACCGCGTTCAAGGTGCCGAACACGTTGTTCTTGATCGCTTCCTGCGGGGAATCCTCCATCAGCGGCACGTGCTTGTGCGCCGCGGCGTGGAACACGATCTGAGGCTTGTAGGTCTCGAACACGTATTTGACGCGCGCGTAATCGCGCACGGAGCCGATCAGGGTCACGAGATCCAGTTTGTCGCCGTATTTGCGGCGCAGCTCCTGCTCGATGTCGTAGGCGTTGTTTTCGTAAATATCAAACAGCACGAGCTGTGCGGGAGCGTATTTTGCGATCTGCCGGCACAGTTCCGAGCCGATCGAGCCGACGCCCGTGACCAGAACGCGCTTGCCGGACAAGAACGAAAAGAGGTTTTCGTCGTTCAACACCACTTCTTCGCGTCCCAAAAGCTCGTCCGCGGTAATGTCGCGCAGCGAGTTTAAGATCCGGCGCGGATCCTTCGGATCGGGCAGATCCGCGACCTGCGGCATCATGCGCACGGCGATCCCGAGCTCCGAGCAAATATCCAGGATCTGCGCGCGTTTCGCGTTTTTGATCGAGGGGATCGCCACGATGATATAGGACACGCGGTATTCGCGCGCCACCCGGGAAATCTCGTCGATCGCGCCGCAAACGGGGATCCCGCTCAAACGGCGGCCGATTTTCGAGGGATCGTCGTCCACCGCGGCAACGGGTACGAAATCGCAATGCGGGTTTTCCCGCGCATCCGCGATCAGGCTCATCGCGGCCTCGCCCGCGCCGACGATCAGCGCTCTGCGGCGGCGGACGTTCTGCAGATTCAGTAAGCGCGCGGAAAGCACGCGATAGGTAACGCGCGCGCCGACCAGAGCGGCAAGCGTGTAGGCGCACAACGTAAGATACGGCCAAAAGCCGATCCATCCGCTGACCGGGAAAATCAGATTGAAGATCCCG
The DNA here is from genome assembly GCA_902796545.1 of uncultured Ruminococcus sp. Classification (GTDB taxonomy): domain Bacteria; phylum Bacillota; class Clostridia; order Oscillospirales; family SIG627; genus RUG14179. The sequence goes on from CADBPF010000105.1 coordinate 11,707, forward strand.
AAGAGCACCGCGCCGCCTGCCACGCAGATCGCGCAAAGCGCGTATTGCTGCGCCTGCGCATAGCGCCAGATACAGCGGTAAGCGCCGGTGAACAGATCGATCGCGGCGTAAAGCGCGCACAAAAGCACGCAGGCGATCAGCCCGTTCCAGAAGCTCTGCGGGAAGCTGGCAAAAGAAAGGCAGGTCAGAAAGAACGCGGCAAGGATCAGGCAAAAATCGACGCCCAACAACAAAAGCCGTTTGTGCTTATGAAGAAACGATCCGTTCAGTTCCATGATTCCCACTCCCGATCTTCAAAAATGGTTTGAGCCGTATATTGCATCAAATGCACAAAATGCGTGTCGAAGTGTTTTTGAGCCGCCTCGAAGCCCGCCTTTAGGTTGGGCGCGCGGAACTCGGTATCGTGACAGTCCGAGGCGAGCAGATCCACCGTGCCGGTGCGCACGATGCGTTTTGCGATCTGCCGCATCTCCCTGCGGATCATCGTGGACGCGTTGACCTGGATATGACAGCCCATTTCCTTGAATTGCAATAACAGCTCCGGGTCCTTCTGCACGGCGGCGTAACGCTCCACGTGCGCGATGATCGGCGTGATCGCGTATTCGTCCACGATGCGCCAGATTGCCGAAAACAGTTTGTCCGTAAAGGGCGCCTGATACGGCAGCTCCAGCAGTAAATAGTCCGTATCCCCGATGCACAGCTTCGGCAGATCCTCCAAATTCGCGAGATACTGCGAATATAAGACCTCCGCGCCGCATAAGTATTTCAGATCCGTCGGCGCGCGGGACAAGAGAAATTGAAACGCCTCGTCGCGGCGTTTCAAAAACCGTTCAGGCGTTTCGTTCTGCGGCAGAAAGTGGGGGGTGAAAACCACCGCTTCCACCCCGTTTTGCCGTTCTGCTTCCAAAAGTGCCAGGCTCTGCTCGATCGTTTCCGCGCCATCGTCCACGCCGGGCAAAATGTGCGTGTGCAGATCGACGAGCATGATTTATACCGTATGATCGTCCGCGATATTCGGATCGGTCTGGGCAAACTGCGTCTGATCCGCGGAACGATACGCGTATTCGTATTTCGAGGAAGCGTAGCCGTAGCTGCTGCCGTAGCCGTAACCGTAGCGGCGGCGGGAGTAGCCCTTACCGTGCGAGGACGCGTCCTGCACGCCGTTGAACACGAGCCCCAGGATGCGGGCGCCCACGAATTCCAGCCGGCTGATGCCCGCCTGGACTTCCGGATAGGTGCTCTGCTGGTATCTCGTGACCATAACGACGCCGTCCACGAGCTTGGTGAGCGGCAGAGCGTCGGAAACGATATTCACCGGCGGGGTATCCACGATCACGAAATCGTAATGCTTTTTGAGCTCGGCGATCAGACTCGCCATCGCGTCGCTCGACAACAATTCCGCGGGGTTCGGCGGGATCGTACCGGAGGACAAGAGATCCAAAGAAAGCGTGCCGACTCTCTGGATCGCTTCATCCAAAGTGCACATACCGCTTAAAACGTTGGAAAGCCCGAGCTTGTTCGTCAGGCGGAATTTCGAATGCACCTTCGGGCGGCGCAGGTCGCCGTCGATGATGATGACGCGGGCGTTGGTTTGCGCGATCGTCAAGGCAAGCGAGCTTGCCGTGGTAGTCTTGCCTTCGCTCGCGATGCAGCTGGTGACGAGGAAGCTCTTGCAGCCCTTGCCGGGGATCGAGAAGGTGATATTGGTCCGCAGCGCCTTATAGGCCTCCATGACCGTAAAACTCGCCTCGGGATTGATCTCAAAGCGGGGCTTTTTCTTGGCGTTCGTTCTGTCGTTGTTTGCACGCGAGGGTGCCGGTCTCACTTCTTTTTCGGGGGTCTTCGGCGCGTTTTGTTCCTGTTGATTCATCGTGGCACCTCTTATTCCGTTTTCCCGGCAGAACCGGTATTTCTGCTGCCGTAACCGTAGCCGTAACCGTATTTACCGTATTTCGACCGGTTGCCCTTGTGGCGCTCGAAATCCGGGATCTCGCCGAGGATCGGGTAATTGCAAATGCTCTTCAGATCGTCCGCGCTCTTCACGCTCACGTCGAAGAGATCGACGAGCACGAAAATCGCAAACGGCGCGACGAAGCCGAACACCGCGGCGATCAGCGCGTTACGCATCCCGTGATCGCTGTTGGCGGGCGCGGTCGGCATAGTCGGCGAGTCGGCAACGGAGAGCTCCTCGGGGTTGCCGGTCACCTGCTCGATATATTTCGGCGCGCATTCCGCGTAGATCTCACACAGCCGGTACGACGCCTCCATATCGTAGGTCGTCACGTTGATCTGGAACAGCTGCGTTTCCTCGATCACGCTGAAATTGACGGAAAAGCGTGGGAAACGCGTGGTCTCGTATTTTTCCAGATACGCGTCGCGCGCCATCGCCTTGAAGTCGTTGGTTTTCAGCATCGAAACGTAGGTGTTCATCACCTTTTCCGCGTAGGTGATCTCGTTGATCGCGCTGGAAACGGTAGTGGAGGTGTTCGCCGCCGGGGTGAACTTCACCAAAATCTTCGTCGAGGACTGATAGGTCTCGTGATAGTTGTGCTGGCTGTAGAAAAAGGCCCCTGCCGCAAACAGGATCGCGATCGCCAAAAACAGCCACCACCATCTGATCAGGATGCGAACAAGGCTTGCCAACGTCAGTTCTTTTTTCATGTCGTAACTCCGCGTATCTAGGTATTTTGAACGGCGCGATCCGGTTCCGCGCCCGCACTCGCGGGAAGAAACTCCCACGATGAAGCCTACTTCCGGATTATAGCATTGCCGCGCCGTTCTGTCAAGTAAACGGCGCATTTTGTATCGGGAAAGCGAGTGGAAACTTGCTTTTTGATCCGCACCATGCTATACTGAACCAAACTACGATCGTCCAGACCCCCGGGAGGCATTTTGAAACAACTGTTCATCAATCGCGAATTATCGTGGCTCGCGTTCAACCGGCGCGTGCTTTTGGAGTCCGCCGCGGAGCAGACTCCCGCTTTCGAGCGCCTGAAATTCATTGCGATCTTCGGGTCGAATCTGGACGAATTCTTTATGATCCGGATGGGCAGTCTGCACGATCGCGCGCTGTTGAAGACCGACGTGCCGGACAACAAAACGGGCATGAGCTCCAAAGAGCAGATCCGCGCTTCTCTTGCCGCGGTAAAGCCCTTATACAAACAGGCGTCCGAGTGCTTTAAATCGGTACTTTCCGCGCTGGAAGCGCAGGGGGTCACACGCGTCGGCGCCCGCGATCTCGACAAAAAGGACCGCGCCTATCTCAAAGGCTTTTTCCAGCGGCAGATTCTGCCGCTTCTGTCTCCGCAGATCGTGGACTCCCGCCATCCCTTCCCCCACCTGGAAAACAAAGTGCTGTACGTCACGGCGGAGCTGCGCAGCGAAAACGGAAAGCCCTGCTTAGGGCTCATTCCGGTCAGCTCCGTTTTGCCGCGCATCGTTTATCTGCCGAGTGAAGACGGAAAGATCCGCTTTTTATTCTGCGAGGATCTGATCCGCCGCAACCTGAACCGGATCTTCCAGGCGTATCGCGTCAAATCCTCCTCGGTCGCGCGCGTCACGCGCAACGCGGACATCGACGTGGAGGAAAGCTTCTCCGACGAGGAGGAGGACTGGCGCGACTACATGAAGGAGATCTTGAAAAAGCGCGAGCGCCTCTCCCCCGTGCGTCTGGAATTCCGCGCCGGCGCAAGCCGCGCGATCACGAACTACCTGCAGGAAAAACTCGCGCTCGACGACGAGCATACTTTCTTTTTGCATCTGCCGCTCGATCTCGGCTGCATTTACGAATTGGAATCGCGTTTTTCACAAGCGCAGAAAGCGGCGCTGCTGCACAAGCCGCTGCTGCCCTCCTGGCCGCAGACGATCGCGCAGGGAAAAAGCGTCACCGAGCAGGCCCAGGCGCGCGACCTGTTCCTGTTCTATCCCTACGACAGC
>CADBPF010000106.1 GCA_902796545.1 uncultured Ruminococcus sp.
ACTCGAACGAAGTTCGAATATCACTCGTTCCGAAGGAACGAATATAGTTGAAAAAGCCGTTCCTGACGGAACGGCTTTTTCTGGTGGAGCATAGGGGATTCGAACCCCTGACCCCAACACTGCCAGTGTTGTGCGCTCCCAGCTGCGCTAATGCCCCGAAACAATGGAGATTATACTATCCGCCTTTCGCCTTGTCAAGTCTTTTTTTCGCCTCGTGCGCAATTTCACGCCCGCGGCATATTCTGTTACCGGTAACACCACGCAACACGAAAGGATGAACACCATGAGCCAGAAATTCGCCCCTTTTAGTCGCTGCGCGCGTCCGGACGCCGTTCCGGACTGCTGCATCGACACCTATCGCGTGTACGACTCCTGCATCGGGCAGGAATGTATGCGCAATCTCTATTTATGTCTGACGGACACCGCGCAGGCGGTCGTCAATCAAGCGTCCGGAGTGCGCGTCAAAGCGTTAAGCGTCGTCTGGGCGCAGATCCTGACCGAGCCGATCCCCTTCCAATCCGGTTATTACAACGTGACCGTGCGCTATTATCTCAAAGCCGACTGCGAAGCCTGCGTCGGCGCCGGTCAGCCGCAGGACTTTTCCGGTTTGAGCTGCTACACCAAAAACGTGATCCTGTACGGCGGCGAGGGCAATATTTTCAGTTTCCGTTCCGACGATCAGCAGAGCTTTTGCTCCCCCGCCCCGGGCTATGACCGGATCAACCGCAACACCAACTCGCCGCGCGTCACGGTGGACGTCGCCTCTCCGGTCGCGCTGGAATCGACGATCGTCGCCGACGACGATCCGACGATCCCCGCCTGCTGTCAGAACGTCCCCGAAGAGATCGCCGCGCTCTTCGACGGCGACTTCCATACCGGCGCCGCGATCACAAACTGCGTCTTTCTGACCGCCGGTCTGTTCACGACGATCCGCCTGTCCCGCCCGGTGCTCTTGAAGCTCGAAAACGGCTCCTTCTACTTCCCGGAAAAAACGGCGGACGGCGTGATCGCCTCGAGCGATCCCTGCACGCTCTTTACCTCGATGCCCTTCCCCTACAACGAGTTCTCCCCCGCCGTGATCGCAAGCCCCGAGGACGCGCCCGGAGATCCCCCGGCCGAGCGCCGCAACGACTGACGTGAAAACGAAAAAAACGCCGCGTTTGCGGCGTTTTTTTATTATTTTTCGTCAGATCCTCTCCGAATAGGTTTTCGCGCACGCTTCCTTGAACTCAAAAAAAGTACCGTTTTCCAAAGACGCGCGGATCTCGGCGAGCATCTGATTGTAAAAATGCAGATTGTGGGCGACGCAAAGCCGCAGTCCGAGCACCTCTTTTGCTTTCAGAAGATGCCGTAAATACGCTCTGGAATGCGTTTTGCAGGTCGGGCAAACGCAGGTTTCGTCCACCGGTCGGTCGTCGCGCTCATATTTTTGATTGTTTAGGTTGATGATGCCGCGTTTCGTGAACAGGTGCCCGTGGCGCGCGTTGCGCGCGGGCAGGACGCAGTCAAAGAGATCGACGCCGAGCGCGACCGCTTCAAAAATATTCTCCGGCGTGCCGACGCCCATGAGATAGCGCGGCTTGTCCTGCGGCATATACGGCTCGACGGCGTCGATGATCCGATACATTTCCTCGGCTTTTTCCCCGACGGCAAGCCCGCCGATCGCGTATCCGTCCAGATCGAGCGCGGCGATCTGTTGCATGTGCCCGACGCGAAGATCGTCGTAGGTGCCGCCCTGATTGATACCGAACAGGAGTTGCTTCGGATTCGGACAGTCGCCCGCCATCAGGCGCTCGTGTTCTTCCTTACAGCGCAAAAGCCAGCGATAGGTACGCCCGGCAGACGCCTCCACGTAGGCGCGCGGCGCGGGATTTTCCACGCATTCGTCGAACGCCATGGCGATCGTGGAGCCGAGGTTTGCCTGGATGCGCATGCTCTCCTCCGGACCCATGAAAATGCGCGCGCCGTCGATATGGCTTTGAAAGGTCACGCCCTCTTCGCGGATGCCGCGGATCTTGGCAAGCGAAAAGACCTGAAAGCCGCCGGAATCGGTCAGAATCGGCCCGTTCCAGCCGCAAAACGCGTGCAGACCGTTAAGCGCCCGCACCACCTCGTCCGAGGGGCGCAGGTGCAAATGATAGGTGTTGCACAACAATACCTGACAGCCGATCGCTTCCAAGTCGAACGCGTCCAGCCCGCCCTTGATCGCGGCGGCGGTCCCCACGTTCATGAACGCGGGCGTTTCGATCGTGCCGTGGACGGTGGAAAAGGCGGCGCGGCGCGCGCGGCCGCAGGTCGATTTGATCGTCAGCATCTTGATCTCCTTCAAACACCGGTCATTATAGCATTTTACGCGCGCGTTTGCAAGGCGCAAAAAACGCGTTTTTCCGACCGAAACCGATTGACAAAAAAGGCGCTTTATACTATAATTTTTATGTATATTGCTTGATTAGCGCCTTTTCCGGCGCATAGTCCGGAAAACGCTTCACCCCAGGAGAAATCATGCCGAAAAAACCGCTTGCTTTTATCGAAACTTACGGCTGCCAGCAAAACGAGGCGGATTCCGAGACCCTGATGGGGCTCCTGCTCGCCGAGGGCTATGAAAAAGCGCCCTCGCCGGAGGACGCGGATCTGGTTCTCGTCAATACCTGCGCCGTGCGCGAGCACGCGGAGCTCAAAGCCCTCTCCAACACCGGCAAATTCAAAAAGCTCAAAGAGCAAAATCCCGACCTGATCCTGGCGGTCTGCGGCTGTATGGCGCAGCAGGAAACGCGCGCAAACGAGATCCGAAATCGCTATCCGTTCGTGGATCTGGTATTCGGCACGAATCTGATTTCCCGCTTTCCGGAACTCTTGCGTGAAGTCAAGCGCGCAAAGCTGCGTCCGAGAAACCGCAGGGTGTTCTGCGTGGAGGACTACGAAACGAATCCCGGGACGTTCACGGAGGGTCTTCCCGTCGCGCGGGAAAGCGCTTTTTCCGCCTGGGTCAGCATCATGTACGGCTGCAACAATTTCTGCACCTACTGCATCGTGCCCTACGTGCGCGGCCGCGAGCGCAGCCGAGCGTTCGACGCCGTAGTAGATGAGGTGCGCGATCTGGTCGATCGCGGCTACAAAGAGATCACGCTGCTCGGGCAAAACGTGAACGCCTACGGGAAAACGCTCGCGCCGAAGCGCAGTTTCGCCGAATTGCTCGCCGCGCTCGATACGCTCGACGGCGACTATATTCTGCGCTTCATGACCTCGCACCCGAAGGATATGTCACGGGAGACGATCGACGTGATCGCAAACTCGAAGCATATCCCCCATCAAATCCATCTGCCCCTGCAATCCGGCTCGGACGAGATCCTGAAACGGATGCACCGCATCTACGACGCCTCTTCGTATCAGGCGCTTGCCGACGCGATCCGCGCCGCCATGCCGGACTGCACGCTGTCCACGGATATCATCATCGGCTTCCCCGGCGAGAGCGAGGAGGACTTCCGCAAAACGCTTCAAATGATCTCTCACGTTCGCTACGACAACGTGTTCGCGTTTCTCTATTCCCCGCGCGGCGGCACGCCCGCCGCCGGGTATCCGGATCAGATCCCGCACAAGGTCATGACCGAACGCATGGAGCGCCTGCTCGCGCTCTGCCACACGATCTCGCTGAAAAAAAACGCGTCGCTCGTCGGCAAAACGCTCGACTCGCTTGTGGAGGGCGAAAGCAAAACGGACGCGCAAATGCTCACGGCGCGGAGCAAATCCGGCAAACTCATCCATTTTCCGAAAACCGCGCAAGGCGTTGCGGCGATCGGGACCTTCGTCCCGCTTACGATCAGCGCCGCGCACGCCACCACCCTGATCGCCGACGCGATCGACGACGGAAAGGATCTTTCACTATGACGCCCATGATGCTGCAATACCTGGAAGTGAAACGCCAGTATCCGGATCATCTGCTCTTTTATCGGCTGGGTGATTTTTACGAAATGTTCTTCGACGACGCGAAAATCGGATCCAAAGAGCTGGAATTGTATCTGACCGGCCGCGACTGCGGCGAGCCGGAGCGCGCGCCGATGTGCGGCATCCCCTATCACAGCGCGGATTCCTATATCGCCAAGCTTTTGGAAAAGGGCTACAAGATCGCGGTCTGCGAGCAAAACCCCGACAAGATCGACCCAAACGGTCTGATGGCGCGCGAGGTCACGCGGATCATCACGCCCGGCACCGTGCTCGACGGCGCTATGCTCGACGAAAAGAAAAACAATTACCTCTGCGCGATCTGCGTGGACGGAGACAGAGCCGGTTTTGCTTTCTGCGACGTGACCGACGGCGTGATCAGCGTGCGCGGCGTGCAGAATCCCGACGAACGGGAGCTTTCCCGCGCCATGATCAACGAGTTTTCGCTCTACGAGCCGAGCGAGATCTTACTCAACCTCTCCTACGAGGAAGCGCGCGAATTCCTAAATTACGTCAAAAGCGTGTCCCATTGCGTGATCAACGATTCCGCCGCCGACTGCTTTACGCAGGAAAACGAAAAGCTTTTGACGGAAAAATTTTCCAAAAGCTTTGAAGACTACGGGCTGCTTCCCGCAAGCGCGGAGGCGCTTGCCGTCGGCGCGCTGTTGCGCTATCTGATCTCCACCAAGCAGAATATCGACATCGTGCGCTCGATCGAGCTTTGCCCGGACGACAGTTTTCTGAAATTAGACGCCGCCACGCGCCGCAATCTGGAGCTGACGGAAACGATCCGCAGCCGGGATCGCAAAAACACCCTGCTCGGCGTGCTCGATCACACCAAGACCTCGCTCGGCGCGCGTCTGCTTCGCCGTTTTCTCGACCAGCCGCTCGTCAACTGCCGCATGATCGCCCGCAGGCAGGGCGCGGTGCGCGAGTTTTTCGAAGACCAGACCTTGTGCGAGGATATCGGCTCGCTGCTCTCCGGCACGCAGGATATCGAACGATTGCTCTCCAAACTGCTCTACGGCACCGGCAACGCCCGCGACCTGTTATCGCTCGGGCTCGCGCTGTCCTCCGTGGAGCCGATCGCCCAGCGTCTGAATCGCGTCAAAAGCGAGGCGTTGAGCGAGATCTACGGCATAATGCGCGCCAATCTCTGCGAGCCCTTGTACGAGCTTTCCGAGCTATTGAAAAGCGCGATCCGGGAAGACGCGCCCTTTTCGGTGCGCGAGGGCGGGATCATCAAAGAGGGCTTCGATCCCGAAGTGGACGAGGTGCGCGAGATTTTAAGCGAAAGCCATTCCTATCTTGCCAATATCGAGGCAAGCGAAAAGGAACTGACCGGGATCAAGAACCTGAAGATCGGCTACAACAAGGTTTTCGGCTATTATCTGGAAGTGACGAATTCCGCCCTGCATCTCGTGCCGGATCGCTACGTCAGAAAGCAGACCCTGACCGGCGGCGAGCGCTTCATCACCCAGGAGCTCAAAGACCTGGAAAGCCGCATCCTGTCCGCCTCCTCCCGCGCGGGCGCGCTGGAATACGAGGTGTTCCAGAAGCTCGTGCAGAAGGTCTGCGGGCGCGGCGCCGAGATCTCCCGCGCGGCGGACCTGATCGCCCACTTGGACGTGTATTCCGACCTTGCCGTCGTCGCAAGACTGCATCACTATACCTGCCCCGAGGTGGACTATTCCGACGTTCTGGATCTCAAAGATGCGCGCCACCCGGTCGTGGAAGTGCTCTCGGAGGGCTTTTTCGTGCCGAACGACGTCTATCTGGACACTTCAAAGCACCGGATGGCGATCATCACAGGCCCGAACATGGCGGGCAAATCCACCTATATGCGACAGGTGGCCTTGATCGTGATCTTGGCGCAGATGGGCTCCTTCGTACCGGCGAAAAGCGCGCGGATCGGCATTGCGGATCAGATCTTCACCCGCATCGGCGCAAGCGACGATCTGAGCGCCGGGCAATCCACCTTTATGCTGGAAATGAGCGAGGTCGCCGCGATCCTGAAACACGCGACGCAAAAATCCCTCATCATCTACGACGAGATCGGCCGCGGCACTTCGACCTTTGACGGAATGAGCATCGCGCAGGCGGTCCTGGAATACACCGCGTCCAAAAAGATCGGCGCGCGCACGATGTTCGCCACGCATTATCACGAATTGAGCGGTCTGGAACAGACGACCGACGGCGTGCAGAACTACCAGGTCGCCGCGAAAAAGCGCGGGGATTCGATCTTGTTCTTACGCAAGATCCTGCCCGGTTTTACCGACGACAGCTTCGGCATCGAGGTCGCGCATTTGGCGGGCGTGCCCAAAGAGGTCGTAACCCGCGCAAAGAAGATCCTCGCCCAGCTGGAAGCGCAAAACGGCGGCAAGACCGCGTTTTCCGCCCCCGGCGCGGCAAAAGCCGAAGAAACGCTTCCCCTCTTTGCCGACGAAAACTTGCAGATCGTGGAGGATCTTCGGAAACTGGACGTAAACACGCTCACGCCGATCGAGGCGATGGGCAAGCTGTATGAGCTTTCCAAACGGGCAAAAGACGCAAACTGATTCAGAAAGGTACGTAAGTGGAACAAATCCGCGTATTAGACAGCCAGGTCGCGAACCTGATCGCCGCGGGCGAGGTGGTGGACCGCCCCGCCGGCGTGGCGAAAGAGCTGTGCGAAAACGCGCTGGACGCCGGCGCGAGCGCGATCACCGTCGAGATCAAGAACGGCGGCGTGTCTTTTTTGCGCGTGGCGGACAACGGCTGCGGGATGTCCCGGACCGACGCGGAAAACTGCGTTCTGCGCCACGCGACGAGCAAGATCTCCAAAGCCGAGGATCTGGACGCGATCCAAACGCTCGGTTTCCGCGGGGAGGCGCTCGCGGCGATCTCCGCCGTCAGCCGGTTTTCGATCCTCACCAAACGCGAAAGCGACGCGTTCGGCTCCAAGCTTGAGTTTTCCGAGGGCAAGCTTATATCCTGCGAGGACGCGGGCTGTCCGGACGGCACCACGGTACTCGTGGAAGACCTGTTTTACAATCAGCCGGCGCGGCGCAAATTCTTAAAGCGCGACCAGACCGAGCAGGGCGCGGTATTGCAGTACGTCCAGCGCCTTGCCGTGGCTTTCCCGAAGGTTTCCTTTACCTTTTTGACCGAGACCGGCCGCAAATTCTCCACCCCGGGCGACGGTCAGACCCTCTCCGCGATCCGCGCGGTGTTCGGCAAGGAGATTTCGGACAGCCTGTTTGAAGTGGATTACACGCTGGAGAATTTACGCGTCACGGGCTTCGTGTCCCGCCCCGAGGCGGCGAAAAACACGCGCTCCCACCAATGCTTTTATATCAATTCCCGCTTCGTGAAATCCAAGACCATGTTCGCCGCGATGACCGACGCCTTTCGTTCCTATCTGAAAAGCGACCGGCATCCGATCTGCTTTTTGTATCTCAAGACCGCCTTTGCCGACGTGGACGTGAACGTGCATCCAGCAAAGCTCGAAGTGCGCTTTTCCGACGAACGGCTCGTGTACCGCGCGGTGTACGGCGCGGTGCGCAGCGCGCTCACACTGCTCACGAACCCCTTTGCCGCGCAGACGCAGAGCTTTGAGCCGGAGCGCATCCCGCGCTTGCCCGAATCCGAGCAGATCCGCTTTGCCGCCCTGCCGACAAGAGAGCCGGGCGCTCCGATCCGGGAAGAAAAACCGCAAAAGACCCTAAACGTCGCCTCCCCCTCTTTTTCGGCGCAGACTCAGAGGACCTATCCGCGTTTTTCCGCGCCGGGATCCGAGGAGAAAATGCAGCAATACCGGGCGATCCTCTTTGCGCAAAACGAGCCGGCGCAAAGCGAAATGAAAGCGCCGCAGGCAAGCGGCGCGGCGGGTGAAATCGAGGAAGACAACCCGCTCAAGGAGGACGGCGTTTATCTCGGCGCGGTCTTCCAGGCGTTTTTACTTTACGAAACCGCTTCAGCACTCTATATCATCGACAAGCACGCCGCCCACGAACGGATCCTATACGAATCGCTGATTAAAAAAGAAGACCGCGTCGGCGAGCAGATGCTGCTCGTGCCCGCGATCGTCAAGCTCGATCCGATGGAGTCGAGCGCCGTGACGGAGGCTTTAGACGAGATCAACGCCGCGGGCTTTTTGCTCGACGCCTTCGGGGAAAACACCTTTGCGCTGCGCGGCGTGCCCGCGGAATACTCCGGGCTCGGAGAGGGCGCTCTGCAGGAGGCGATTTCCAGCCTCGCAAACGAACTCTTGCGCGGCGGCAAAGCGAGCGCGCACCGCGAGGCGGTCTGGGACCGGGCGCTCTACACCGCCGCCTGCAAAGCCGCGATGAAAGCGGGGCTTTCCGACAGCCGCGAGGATTGCCTTTGGGTGATCGAAAAGCTCAAAGAACTCAAAAACGTGTTCGTTTGCCCGCACGGCAGACCGATCGTGACCGTTTTCAACCGCCGCGATTTTGAAAAACTTTTTTTCCGCGCCTGACTCTGTATAAATAAGCGAATGAAAAAACTGCTTTGCGCCTGTTTTCTTGCCCTCTGCGTCCTCTTTTTGTCGGGATGCCAGCTGTTCTCCGACGCGCTCGTTTTGCTCCCGTTTTTACCCGTAGAAGAGGAACCTCTCGCGCCGATCCGATCCGACGAAGACCTTCTCGCGGTCAGCTTTCTTGACGTTGGGCAGGGCGACGCGATCCTCGTTTCCCGCAAAGGCGCGCATATCCTGATCGACACCGGCCCGCAGGACGCCTGGGACGCTTTACAAAACGCCCTTGCCGCGCGCGGCGTGGAAACGCTCGAATATCTGATACTCACGCATCCGCACAGCGACCATATCGGCTGTGCGCCGCAGATTCTGCAGACCTATCCGGTCAAGCGCGTTCTGATGCCGGACGCACCGACGAATACGCGCATTTTCGAGAAAACGCTCGACGCGATCCTGGAATACTCCGTGCCCGCGCAAAAAGCGCGCGCCGGCGACTCTTTTGAACTGGAAGAAGCGAAATTCTCGATCCTCTCCCCGCTTCCCGGCGCAAGCTTCGAGTCGCTCAACAATTACAGTGTCGTTTTGCGCATGACCTTCGGCGACACCTCGTTTTTGTTCACGGGGGACGCGGAACGCGAGATCGAAGCCTCGCTGATCCGACAAGGGTTATACCTCAAAAGCGACGTTTTGAAGGTCGGGCATCACGGCTCCTCCACCTCGTCCACGCAGGCGTTTTTGAACGAGGTGCGCCCGCAGATCGCCGTGATCTGCGTGGGCGAGGGCAACAGCTACGGACATCCGAAAGCGCAAATCTTACAGCGCCTGGAAAAACTCGGCGCAAGCGTTTACCGCACCGATCAAAACGGCGCCGTCACCGTTTATTCTGACGGAAGCACTCTTTCGGTATCGACCGAAAAATAAAACGGACAAGGCAGATTTATGACACAAGAACAGATCAGAAACATTGCGATCGTCGCACACGTCGATCACGGCAAGACCACGCTCGTGGACGCCATGCTCAAACAAACCGGCACCTTTCGTGACAACGAGGCCGTCGCGGAACGCGTGATGGACTCCAACGCGCTCGAACGCGAACGCGGGATCACGATCCTTGCCAAAAACACTTCTCTTCACTACAAAGATCACCTGATCAATATCGTGGACACCCCCGGCCACGCCGATTTCGGCGGCGAGGTGGAACGCAGTCTGTCCATGGTGGACGGGATCATTTTACTCGTGGACGCGTTCGAGGGCTGTATGCCGCAGACGCGCACGGTCTTGAAAAAAGCGCTGGAGCTGCATCTGACGCCGATCGTCGTCATCAACAAGATCGACCGGGAAAACGCCGATCCGAAAAAGGTCTTGGAGCAGACCTATGATCTGATGATCGATCTCGGCGCGGACGAGAGCGTGCTCGATACGCCCGTGCTCTACGCTTCCGGCCGAGACGGATACGCTTCGACCGATCCCGACGTGAAAGGCAAGGATCTGCGCCCGCTTTTCGACGCGATCCTCTCGGCGATCCCCGCGCCCGAGGGGGATCCCGACGGCGATTTCCAGATGATGGTCTCCAATATCGATTTCAACGAATATACCGGGCGTCTTGCCATCGGCAGGATCAAACGCGGCACCGTTTCGGAAAAGGATCCGATCACCGTCTGCCGCACCAACGGCAAAACCGAAACGCAGAAAGCCGCCCGAATCTTCACCTTCGACGGACTCAAGCGCGTGCCCGCGCAAAGCGCGTCCGTCGGCGATATCATTTGCCTTTCCGGCGTTGCCGATATCAATATCGGCGACACGATCTGCGCGATCGACAAGCCCGATCCGCTGCCGTTCGTGGAGATCGAAAAGCCCGTGCTTTCCGTTTTGTTCTCCGTCAACGACAGCCCCTTCGCGGGGCACGAGGGCGATTTCGTGACCTCGCGGCATCTGCGCGAACGCCTGTACCGCGAACTGGAAAGCAATATCAGTCTGACCGTGGAAGACACCGACAGCGCGGACACCTTCAAGGTCTCCGGCAGAGGAGAGCTGCACCTGACCGTGCTGATGGAGAATATGCGCAGGCAGGGCTACGAGTTTCAGGTCTCCACCCCGACCGTGATCGAAAAAGAGATCGACGGCGAGCTCTGCGAGCCCTACGAGATCCTGTACGTGGACGTGCCGGAGGAGCATTGCGGCACCGTGATCGACCTGATCTCCCGCCGCAAAGGGGAGATGACCGCCATGGAGCCGATCCCCGGCAACGAAACGCGCATCACCTTTTCCATCACCTCGCGCGGACTCGTCGGCGCGCGCAGCGACCTGTTGACCGCCACGCGCGGCACGAGCGTGATCAACACGGTCTTCGACGGCTATAAACCCAAAAAGAAAAACGTGCCCGTCCGCACCCGCGGCTCGCTCGTCGCCTGGGAAGACGGCGTCGCCACCTCCTACGGGCTTTACAATTGCCAGGATCGCGGCACGCTGTTCATCGGCGTGGGCACACCGGTCTATGAGGGCATGATCGTGGGCGAAAGCGCCGATTCCTACGAGATCAACCTAAACGTGTGCAAGAAAAAGCACCTGACCGCGATCCGTTCCACCGGCGCGGACGAGGCGCTGATCCTAACGCCGCCGCGCGTGATGAACCTGGAAAAAAGCCTCGAATTCATCGCGCCCGACGAGCTGTTGGAGGTCACGCCGAAAAACCTGCGTTTGCGCAAACGCATCCTGAATACCGAAAACCGCGCGAAGGCGCAGGCAAAGATCCGCGCCGAACAAAAAGAATGAATCCCGTATCCCAAAAAAGCGCAGGACCTTTTGGTCCTGCGCTTTTTGGACGTTAGTTCACGATTTCAGCATCCGATAACCTACGCCGACGTGTGTCTGGATAATCTGCGGATAGCCGGAGGATTCGATCTTTTTGCGCAGACTTGCCATATAGACCCGCAGCGTTGCGATCTCGTTTTCCCCGCTGTTGGTCCAGATCTCTTTTGTCAGATAAGTGTGCGTCAATACTTTTCCGAGATTCTTTGCCAGAAGACACAAAATCTTGTATTCGATCGGGGTCAGATGCAGTTCCTCCTCGCCGAGATACGCGCAGCCGGCGGGAAAATCGATCTTCAGCGCGCCGTTCTGAAAAACGGCGCTTTCCGCATCCGCCCCGTTTGACGTTACGGATAACCGCCGCAGCGTGGCGCGAAGACGGGCAAGCAGTTCCTCCACGGAGAAGGGCTTGGTCAGATAGTCGTCCGCGCCGCTGTCGAGCGCGTTGATCTTATCGTTGTCCTCGCTTCTCGCGCTGATCACGATGATCGGCAGATTGGACCAGCTTCTGATTTTGCGGATCACTTCGATCCCGTCCAGATCCGGCAATCCCAGATCCAGAAGCACCACGTCCGGGTGATGGGAGGAAGCTTCCAAAACGGCGCTTGACGCGTTCGGCGCAACGATATAACGGTAATCGTGCGCTTTCAGCGTCGTGGTGATCAGATTGCGCACAGGCGCGTCGTCCTCAACGACCAGAATCAAGGGCTTGTTCATCCAGTTTCACCTCGCTTATCGGCAACGTAAACGTAAAGACCGCGCCGTGCGGCCGGCAATCGCTCAAACGGATCCTGCCGCCGTGCGCGCTGATGATGGAACGGCAAAGCGCAAGTCCTAAACCCAGGCCGCGCCGTCTGTCCGCAATGGCGGAATCACCCGTGAAAAACATTTCAAACACACGTTCCTTTTGGTCGTCCGGGATCCCGGGACCGTTATCGGCAACGTGAACGAATAATTCCTCTCCCGCTTGCTCGGCGCTGATCCGGATCTCGGAACCGGGCGGCGTATATTTGATCGCGTTGTCCACAAGATTGATCAGCACCTGTGCGATCAGCTTCGCATCCATCTGCGCGAGCAGGCGATCGGACGAACAATTCACGCTGATCCTGTGGCTGTGGTCGCGTCGGTCGATATGCCGCATGGCTTCTTCGATCACTTCGTCGATCGGATACAGCGACAGATTCAAGCGCATCTGTCCCTCCTCGAGCCGTGTGATCGACAACAGGTTTTCCACGAGTCCCGTAAGCCAAAGCGAGTCGTCGTAGATATCCTCAAAAGCACAATGGACGGATTCCGGATCCATTTTGTCAAAGTTATTCAAAAGATTGCCCGCGTTTCCGGAAATAGAGGTCAGCGGCGTGCGCAGATCGTGCGAGATCATCCGCAGAAAATCGGCGCGCAGCTGTTCGTTTTTCGCCCGCAATGCCGCTCTCTGGCTCTCGCGCGCGTTGCGGCCGTTTTCGATCGCGAGCGCGCATTCGCCCAAAATGGAATCGACCACGCTGCTTTCAAAGGTATCCGGCGCGTTTTTGCCGATCCAGATTCCCACGACGCCGAGCACCTCGGTCCCGAGCCGAATGGGAAGATACAGGCATTTCGCGTCACCCGGGGTCTCGGTCGAGGCTCCGGTGCGGCGATTGGTATGAAACGCCTCGTTTGCCGCCCGCTGTTCCGCGTCCCGGAAGAACAGTTCCCGGCTGACGCTTCCCGGAACGCAAAACACCCGTCCGGAAGTCAGTTTTCCGCCGGATTCCAAATAGACGATCAGATCGCGATCCAAAAGCTTCAAAAGCTGTCCCGCGGTAGAATCGATCAGTTCTTCGTCGTTCCCCGCCTTTTGCAGCAAACGGTTCGTGTCGAACAAGACCTGCGTCCGGAAGGCCGCCTGGGCGGACAGCTTCGCGTGATCTTTCAATTTGGAAGCGAGCGTGCCCGTGATGATCGACGCCGCCAGCATGATCACGAACGTGACCGGATATCCGGCGCCGTACGCCTGAAGGCTCAAGCGCGGGTCCGTGAAAAAATAATTGAACAACACCACGCTCGAAACCGAAGCGAATACGCTTGGCACGTAGCCTTTGGTAAACAGCGAAGTCAATAAAACGGCGAGGATATAGACCGTAATGATATTGGACTCGGTAAAACCGAAGCTCAAAAACAAGAGCCCCAAAAGGGTCGCCGCGGCAAGGCTCGCAAGCGCGATCAAAAAATCAAAGGGGTTCGGGATCATGCGCCGAAACAAACGCGTTTTAACGTCCCGGTAGAACCGTTCGGGGAACTGTTCCGGGACCACGTAGATCTCCACCTCCGGAAGTACCGCGATCAGTTTTTCGGTGAGGTTCGGTTTGCGCAAGAAGCGGCGGCTTGCCGCGCTTCTTCCGATCACGATCTGCGTGACCCCGGATATCTTCACAAACTCCGCGATCTGCTGGGGAACGTCTTCTCCGTAAACCGTGACCACCTTTGCTCCCAAAGACTGCGCCAAAAGCACGTTTTGCCGGAACTGCTCCCGTTTTGCGGGCTCCAGCCGATCCGTCTCCGGCGTGTGGACGGAAAGCGCGGTGAATTCCGCGCCCAGCGCCTCCGCGTTTTTCGCGGCGGTCTGCAAAAGACCGACCGCGGTCGGGGATCCGGATAAGCACGCCAAAACGTGCTCCTTCTTTTCCGCGCGGCGAGCGGGATCGTTGTCTTTATCCAAATCACGCACCCTCCTTCCTGAAACACTTATTGTATCACACAAGCTCCGTCAAGTCCAATCCTTGCGGGGATCGCTTTTTTTCGGCAATTCCGAAGGCTCTTCGGCGTATAAAACGATTTTGGCGTTCGGATACCTTTTCCGGTATTCCCGGAAGCTTGCCAAAACCTCCTGCTCTTCAAGATCCCCCGGCAACAGAATGCAGGCCGGCCGTGGGGGAGGCTCCAGCTCGGTCCCGAACGCTTTTCTGCGTTTCATTTTCATCAAACCGAGATCGATCCGGCGCATCACGAAATACCCGAACCCGAACAGAACGCCGAGCGCCGGTATCAGCAAAAGCTCTTTCATTCCTATCACCGTTTTCTTAATGATTGAAACAACGTTGAAGCGCCCGGTATTCCCCGAGCACCAGGAGCGTTTGTTCTGCACTCAAAACGGTTTCCGGGGTGATCGCGACGTCCGTTTCGCCGTTTTGTCGAAGCGCCAGGATATTGACGTGATACTTTTTGCGAATGTCCAATTCCCCGACGCTTTTTCCCACCCAATCCGACGGAACGGACACCTCGAAGATCGAGTTCGCGTCGTCCAGCTCGATATAGTCGAGAACATGATCCGAGGTATAGCGGATCGCCGCCCATTTTGCCACGTCGCGTTCGGGATAAACGACCTCGTCCGCGCCGTTGCGTAGCAAGAATTTTGCCTGCACGTCCCTGCCGGCGCGTGCCACCACGAATTTTGCGCCGAGTTCTTTCAACAAAGAAGTCGTTTCCAAAGAGCTTTGAAAATCGTTGCCGATCGCCACGATACAAAGATCGTAATTATTCACGCCGAGCGTTTTGAGAAACGCGGGATTCGTGCTGTCGCCGATCTGGGCGTTCGTAACGAATTCCAGCGTTTCGTTGACTTTCTCTTCCTCGTGATCTACCGCCATAATCTGGTGTCCGAGCAAGTTCAACTGCAGGGCAAGATGCTTGCCGAAACGACCGAGTCCGATCAATAATACCGATTTCATTGAGTTGTCTCCTTTATCCGAGTGTGATGCTTTCCTTGGGCAGTTTGGATATTCCCAAAACGGAATTTCCGGAGATCGCCGCATAGATCAACGTCAGTCCGCCCGTGCGTCCCCAGAACATGAGCAATATGAGCACGCCCCGCGAGATCGCCCCGAGCTGCGGAGTGATTCCGGTGGTCAGCCCCACGGTGCCGATCGCGGACGCCGTTTCAAACAGGCAATCGCTCATTGCAATCCCCTCCACCCCGCTGATCACGAGCGCACCGATCATAAACAAGACCAGATATGACGTTAAAATCGCCGCCGCGCGTTTGACGACCGCGCCCTCGATCCGTCTGCCGAAGCACTCCGGATCCTCCCGCTTGCGGAAAACCGAAACCGCGCTGATCAGAAGCACCGCCGCGGTCGCGGTTTTCATGCCGCCCGCGGTCGAACCCGGCGAACCGCCGATTAACATCAACGTGATCAACACCGATCTTGAAGCGCCGCTCATGGACGCGGCGTCCACCGTACTGAAACCCGCCGTACGCGGCGTGATCGCCAGAAACAACGCATTCCAGATCCGGCTTTCCAACGGCAGCTCCCGGAATTCGAAAAAGAAGAAATACGCCGCCGGCAACACGATCAAAACAGCCGTGGTCACCAGCACGAGTTTGCTTTGCAAACGGTAGCGTTTGAAATGGAACCGATGCACGCAAACGTCCTCCCAGGTCAAAAACCCCACGCCTCCGATAACGATCAAGCCAAGGATCGTAGCGTTCAAAAGCGGCTCTCCGGCATAGGCAGACAAAGAAACGTAGGGCGCTGAAACGCTTCCCGTGAGATCGAAGCCCGCGTTGCAGAAAGCGGAGATCGAATGAAAAAGCGCCATCCGGATCCCGGAAAGCCCGTATTCCCGGCAAAAGACCGGAAGCAGCAACAAGGTTCCGGCAAGCTCAATCAGAACCGTTCCTTTCAAAATCAAGCGGGTGAGCCGAACGATTCCGCCGACCTTCGGCGCGCCGATCGCTTCCTGCATGGTGCTGCGCTGCATGAGCGTGATCCGTTTGCCGGAAAACAACGCAAATGAGATCGCCACGAGGACAACGCCCAGACCGCCGATCTGAATGAGGACTAAGATCACCGACTGCCCGAAAACCGACCAATGCGTCGCCGTGTCGCAAACGACCAGACCGGTCACGCACACGGCGGAGGTCGCCGTGAACAAAGCGTCGGAAAAGGAAGAGGCGCTCCCGTCTTTTACGGAAACGGGCAGCAAGAGCAAAAGCGTTCCCGCGAGGATCAGCCCGGCAAAGCTGAAAATGATGATCCGAAAAGAGGTCAGGCGTTTTTTCTTGTTGGAGATCAACTCGTCCTGCATTCCGATCCACGTCTCCTTGTAAGATTTAAGAAAAGGATACGCCCGCTTTTCTAAAAAGGGCATAAAAAAAAACGCCCGCGGCGTTAAGTTTTCATAAAAAGCGAAAAAAGAACGGCGGATCTGAATCCCCCATTCCTTTTTGCAGAAAACAAATTGAAGAAGCTTTAATCGACCTCGTCGTTCTCGTAGATGCGCTCCACGCTCGAATCGGAAAACGCGGCGGCGCGGCGCGTCGTATATTTGCGCAGATGCTTGATCGATTCTTTGTTCAGGTACATTTCCTCGTCGGCGCGACGGAACACGCTCTTCACGTCGCGGTCGCGTCCGCGGTCGTAGGTCGCGATGCCGCAGGCGATCGTCGGGTTGCCGCTGGAAGCGTTGGCAAGCACAGTGCGCTTGAATTCATCCAGGAGCGCGTTGCGGTGCTCGTAGTCCGTTCCCTGGATGATCGCCACGAACTCGTCCCCGCCGACGCGGAAGATCTGACTTTCGCGGAAGAAATCGGAAACGATCGAGGCGCCCCAGATGATGAGCTGATCGCCCATCCAATGGCCGCGCTCGTCGTTGATGAGCTTCAGATTGTTGATATCGAAGATCGCAAGCGAAAAGTCCGGGCAGGTCTCCGATAAGATCTTGGCGTTCAGATCCTCTTCGAAGAGATTGTAGGCATTCTTGTTCTTGACCCCGGTCAAGGTATCGAGCATGGCGAGATTCATGGCGAAATCCACCTGCTCCTTGGTGCGGTTGTCGAACACGCGCACCGCCCACAGTAGCATCACGACGCTCACCATCGCGCAAAGCACGTGTAAAAACGGGAACACGTCCTCGATCAGAAAGCCGAGAATCCCGATCGCGTACAGGGTAAGAAACGCTTTGGCACGGCGGCGTTTACCACGCGGAAAGCCCTTCAAGACCGACGCCGCGACCGTATAGGCGAAGATCAGCGCAAAGCCGCCGTAATACAGAAGCTGACGGAGGAAATAGCCTTCTTTTTTCAGGATTTCGCCCTTTTCCGTGATCGAAAACGCAAAGCCGCCCACGGCGCTCGCTACGACCAAAGCCGCCGCAGCCACGGCCGGAGCGATCAATAAGATCCGCCGCACCCGCTTGGAAACGCTCTCGTCGGTCAGGTCCCGGTACTCAAAGCAAAACAAGAAGACCATGAAATAGACGGCGCAGATCAGATACGCACCGTGCAGGATCCAGAAACCCGTAAGCGGAAAGTACGCGATGGTCGTCGCGATCGAATAGGCTCCGCGCAATGCGAAAAACGCCGCAAGGGCGAAAAACACGTTGGAAAGCTCTTTGCGGTTCGATCGTTCGCTCTGCTTGCGCAATCGCACGGCAAAGGTGATCAACAGCGTGATACAGAGGACGTGCAATTCCACAATCAAGATCGTAGAGATGAGACTCGGGTCATTCAGCCAAAATGCCCCCAGTTCGCGTAATTTCCGAATGGCCGCCGCCCCCTTTCTCTACTCGTCTGATTCCGGATCCCACCCGTTTTTCTCCGGCGGATCGGGTCCGTTCCGTCCTGAAAGCGCCGATAAAAGCTCTCGGCAAAATACTACTATGGGAAGTATATCATAAGAGAATATATTTTGCAATATAATAATTATGAAATTATATCGACGATCCTGCGTCGTTTTTGCGTCACTTTGACGGATCCGCGCCGCGCGGGCAAATCCGGAGCAAAAAACCCTCCGCCGCGGCTTTTACGATCGGCTGCCGCGGCGGAGGGATCGGATCGAAACGCTTACGCCCAGGGGTCGGCGGACTTCGGGGCGCGGATCCCCATCAGGATCGATTCAAAGCTCCACACAAACCATTCCCCGGTCGATTCCTTCTGCCGCAATTCGATCTGGCGGGGATGGTCCGCGCCGCCGGAGGGCAGATGCAAAACAAGATAGCCCGCGTTTGCGCGGCTGTAGGGATTTTCCTCCACCGTGACCGTGTAAGGCAGGTCCGGCGTATAATCGTTTTCCGGCGTCGCCCCGGCAAAATAGGAACGCGGCACGTAATCCTTGCCGTCCATGAAGCGATCGCGGATAAACTGGATCTCGTAGGGCGTGAGCGGTTTCGGGCCCTTTAAGAGGTTGAGCATCTCGATCGCGTCCTCGCGGGAAGCGGAAAAACGGCAAAGCGCAGCGACGGCATAAGCGGCAACGGCGTAAGGATCCTGAAATCCGAAGCCGGGCAGCGCACGCAATTCGGACGCGGTTTTCGGTAAAGTTTCAAGGCTGATCTGCGGCATAACGATTCCTTTCTGCTCTAAAAAGTGGATCCGATCGGGCGCCAAACGCGCCTTTGTCAAAGAAAGTATAGCGGAAAAGCTTAAAAAAAGCAAGACGCGGCGCGGATTTTTCGTTTGAAAAATTTTTTGACAAAACTATTGACAAATCGATTCTTTGGGAGTACAATGTCAGCGACAAAGGGCAAAACCGTTGAAAGACGGTGGCGCAAAGCTATAGGGCCTTCAAGTTAAGGCAGCCAGCTGCATCGAATATCGTGTAAAACGGGATTCAATGCAGTTATTTTTTTGCGGAGGTGCTTTTGATGGAAGAAGAACTCGTCCGGGACCTTTCCGAACAAGACTCCTCTTCCGAAGCCGCGCCCGAGCAAGGCTTTGAGTCCGAGGAAGAATACGAATCTCCCGCCGCCCCCGGGATCGATTACGTCGGCATGACGATCGACGCGGGCGTTTCCCCTTTGGAGATGCGCTTCGAGCAGATCAATCATTGCTACCGTAAGGTCCCGATCGCCTATCGCACGCACACCTACGTGAACAGCGTGACCATGGGCGTGATCTCTCCCGAAAAATACGCCTTTGCTGCGGATGAGGACGAGATCGGCAAACGGCTCGCCGCCTGGAACGTGATCCACGCGATCGAAGCCGTAAAAGCAATGAAGGCCGCCGGGCGCGAGATCGAATTCGTCACCGCCCGCTGCCCCGCGAAACTTGCCGCCGAGACCGATATGTACGACTGGGTCAAGGGTCTGATGCAGAAATGCAAGTTTGATACGCCCGAAAAGCTCTGCCTGGAATTTTCTCAATCTCTTTTATATGAGGATCCCGAAAAGACCCGGCTTTCCATGCTCAATATGAAGCTACTAAAGGTCCGCACCCTGATGACGGGCGCCGGAAGCGCGCAAAACCCCATTTCCCTGCTCATCAAGGTCCCGGTGGACTTCGTACTGCTTGATCCTGCGCTCACCGCGCTGACCGACAACCGCAACAAAGGCGCCGCCGCGATCGCCCTGATCTCGTATCTGAGAGATCTCCAGATCGACGTGATCGGTTCCGGCGTGCAGAACGACGAGCAGATCTCTTCGCTCAACCGTGCCGATTGTTTCGGTTACGTTCCCTCTTCCGGTTACCAGGGCTCCGTGACGCACGGTTCCTTGCGGATGACCCTTGAAGAAGCACTTGCACAGGAGGACGTCTGATGGCGCGTCAAAGAATCGTCAGAAACCCGATCCGCCGCGACGCCGGAGAGGTCAAGCGCTACCGCACCTGGATGCGCGTGCTGCCCACGCTGATCGGCGTGCTGACGCTGATTCTGATCATCGCCTACGTGATCTCCGTTCTTTATATGAAATACGGCGCGTTCACGGTGGCGGTCAGCAAGCTCGACAATCTGGATTATAAGCTCACCCTGTCCGACAGTCAGTCCTTCGAAACCAAGACTTCCCGTCTGAACGCCGAGATCTCCAAGATCGTCACGAATATCGACGGCGCGACGCTCCCCGATTATCTGGACAACATCGACGGCGAGCACAACGGCGAAAACTACGTGGCATATACTTTCTACTGCAAAAACTTAGGCTCCGAGACCGTCAATTACACGCACGAGCTTTACATCGCGAACATGACCAAAGGGATCGAGGAAGCCGCGCGCATCCTGTTCTACGTGAACGGCGAGCCCACGCTCTACGCCTATCCCCGCACCGACGGGACCGACGGTCCCGAGCCCGGCACCGAGCCCTTCATGTCCACCACGACGATCACCAAAAACGAGGTCCGCAACTTCAAGCCGAACGACGTGACGAAATACACCGTCGTGATCTACCTGGAAGGCAACGATCCGCAATGCGTGGACAAGATCCTCGGCGGCGAGTTCAAGGTCGATATGGCGATCAACGTCTTGAATCCGGGCGGCGACGAGCCGAGCGCGCAGGAGATCATGCGCGAGGATATCGATCTGAGACCCTGGATCATCGCGGCGGTCATCCTCTTACTGTTGATCGTTTTAAGCCTGATCTGGTACCGGATCCGCAAGAAAAAGAAAGTGACCTTCGAAAAATAAGCACGGCAAGAATTATACCGGCCGGAGACCCCGGCTGATATAAGATAAAAAACCAATTTCATTTAAGGAGAAAAGTCATGAAAAAGCTGATTCCTGCAATTTGCTTGCTCCTCGTCTCGGCAGTATTGCTCGGCGCTTCGACCTTCGCATGGTTCTCCGCCAACACGAAAGTGACCGCGGAAAACCTCGAGATCACCGCGACCGTGTCCAAGAAC
>CADBPF010000107.1 GCA_902796545.1 uncultured Ruminococcus sp.
ACGGTCAAGGATGGAGAGTTTCTCTCCATCCTTGGCGCGTCCGGCTGCGGCAAGACCACGCTTCTGCGCATCCTGATCGGGCTTCTGAAACCCGATACCGGCATAATCAAGCTCGACGGACGCGATATCACCTCCGCCCGCCCCTCGGAGCGCGGCATGGGGATCGTGTTCCAGAACTACGCGCTTTTTGAGAATATGACGGTCTTGCAGAACGTGGAATACGCGTTGAGATTTCACAAGATTTCGAAAAACAAGGCGCGCGAAAAGGCAAAAGACGTGCTGGAAGCGGTGGGCTTGAGCGAGCAGTTGAAGAAGATGCCCGCAAAGCTCTCCGGCGGTCAGCAGCAGAGAGTCGCGATCGCGCGCACGCTTGCGCTCAACCCGGACGTGATCCTGCTCGACGAGCCGATGAGCGCGCTCGACGTCGCCACGCGCCTTGCCATGCGCGTCGAGCTCAAACGCCTGCAGGCAAGCTTCGGCACCACGATGATCTACGTCACGCACGACCAGGAGGAGGCGTTCGCGCTCTCCGACCGGATCATGATCATGGATCGCGGCGTGATCAACCAGCTCGATACGCCGGAGGGGATCGTGGAACACCCGGCAAACGATTTCGTGCGCAGCTTCGTTCTGGACAATCTGCAGGCAAAGGTGGATTCTTTATCCCGCTTCACGGGCGGAAAGCGCGGGTGAGCCGATGAAGATCCGTTTTCGCGCCAAAAGCGTTCTGTATCTGTGCCTTGCGCTCTTTTTCGTCGTGTGCGTGATCGCGCCGATCGTCTCCATGTTCTGCCGCATCACGCCCGAGGGATTCGGGTCGATCACGCGCTCCAAGCAGTTTTTGCCCGCGGTGGAGAATTCGATCACCACGGCGCTGACGGCGACCTTAATCACGATCGTGCTGTCGCTTGCCGCGGCGTTTTCGATCGAGCGCAGCCGGATCCGGCTGAAAGCCGTGTTTTCCATGCTCTTCGTGCTGCCGATGCTGATCCCGTCCATTTCGCACGCCTTCGGGATCGTCACGCTGTTCGGCCGCAACGGGCTCTTTACGAAAGTATTAGGGCTGGAGAGCGGCATTTACGGCTTCTGGGGCATCGTGCTCGGGTCGGTCCTGTATTCGTTTCCGATCGCCTTTCTGATGTTCTCCGGGATCCTGCAATACGCCGACGGGATGCCCTATCAGGCGGCGCAGGTGCTCGGCGTGCCCGCGTTCTATCGCTTCCGCGATCTGACGCTCCCGTATCTGAAAAAAACGCTGATCTCCGTGTTTTTCGCGGTTTTTACCATGATCGTCACGGACTACGGCGTGCCCCTGACCGTGGGCGGCAAAACGATCACCTTATCCGTTTTGATGTATCAGAAGGCGGTCGGCAGTACGGATTATAATACCGGAAGCGTGATCGGCGCCCTTTTGCTGATCCCGGCGGTGATCGCGTTTTTGGTCGATGTTTTGAACCCGGACCGCTCGCAAAACGCTTTCGTGTCCGAAACGGTGCGCCCGGGCAAAAAGCCGTTGCGCGATCTGTTTGCGTATCTGTACTGCGTTCTGATGGGTATCGCGGTGCTGATGCCGATCGGCGCCTTTGGCATGATGGTCTTTGAAACGAAATACCCCGTGGACAGCGCCTTTACGCTCTATCACGTGGAGAAGACCATCAACCGCGGGGCGGATCAGTATTTGCTCAATTCCGTGATCTACGCGCTTTTGGCGGCGCTGTTCGGCACGCTGCTCGCGTTTATCTGCGCCTACCTCACGGCGCGCAGCCGCGGCTTTGCGGCAAAATCCCTGCATCTGATTTCGATCACCTCCATGGCGATCCCGGGGCTCGTGCTCGGCTTGTCGTATCTGATCTTTTTCAACTCCACGCCGATCTACGGGACGATCTTCATCGTCGCGCTCGTCAACTCGATCCACTTTTTCGCCTCGCCCTATCTGATGATGTATAACACGCTCGGCAAGGTCAATCCGAATCTGGAGGACGTGGGCGACTGCATGGGCGTGGGGCGCTTTTTCATCATCCGCGACGTGATCGTGCCGAAGGTGCGCTACACGCTGATCGAAATGTTCGTCTATTTCTTCGTCAATTCCATGATGACCATTTCCGCGGTCAGTTTTCTCGCGCCGCCGGCGCCGAAGCCGATCGCGTTGATGATCAATCAGTTCGAGGCGCAGCTTCTGATGGAAAGCGCGGCGTTCGTGTCGCTTCTGATCCTGCTCATCAACCTCATTATGCGCCTTTTGATGGAATTTTTCCGCCGCCGCGCCAAACGCCGCGCGTAAAACGGAATCCAAAAAAAGACCCGAACATAAGTTTGGGTCTTTTTTGGTTTTCGCCTAACTTGCGAGTCTTGCGGCCGCGCTTTGCCGCTTTTGCGGATGGAAGACGGCGCGATACCGGCGGAATTTTACGTGCTTTGCCATCGGCGGGATGCGCAGGGTCTTGGAAAGGCTCGTGCGCGAGGCGCAGGCGACGCGATAGATCTGCCGTTCGGAATAATGCAGGACCTCCGCGATGGATTCGTGCGTGAAGTGATAGAAATAGTGGAAGACGAGATAATCGCGCTCCCGCTTTTCCTTGATCCGCATCACTCCGTGTCCGAG
>CADBPF010000108.1 GCA_902796545.1 uncultured Ruminococcus sp.
AACCCAAACAGACGCGCTTTTGTAAAAAAAGCGGCAGACAAAAGAAAAACCCCCGCTTTCTTCCGTAGAAAACGGAGGTTCTCTTTTTTTGCCTTATCTGATTTCCCTTGCTTTTCTTTTGGCTCCACCTTTTCTTTTCACACGAAAAGAAAAGGTGGAATACCAACTAATCTTTCTCAAAAAACTCTTTGATCGTTTGCGCGTCGGCGCGGCTTATGCCCTTGACGGCGCAGAGCTCGTCAAGGCTTGCCTTGGCGATCGCGTCCACGGAGCCGAAGGTTGTGATGAGGTTTAAGGCTTTTCGTTCGCCGATCCCGCGGATCTCGGTGAGGCGGGAGGAGAGCATTTGTTTCCGGCGGCGCTGATCCATACGGCTCAAAGCGAAGCGGTGGACTTCTTCCTGGAGCTGATAGAGAAAGCCGTAGATCGAGCCGTTTTTGGCAATGGAGATCTCGTGCGCTTCGTCGGTCAGCGCGCGGGTACGGTGATGGCCGTCTTTGACCATCCCGAACACGGGGATTTCGGACAAGCCGAGGGCGGAGAGCTCTTTTTTCACTTCGCTCACGTGGGTCATCCCGCCGTCGAGCAGAATGAGATCCGGGGCGCGCCAGCCGTCCTCATTTTTGTGCGCCATCCGGCGGGCGATCATCTGCCGGGTCGCGGCGTAGTCGTCCGGTTTGTCCTGATCGATCGAAAAGGAGCGATAGGCGCTTTTCAAAAAGCGGTGGTTTTCATAGACGACCATTCCGCCCGTGATCACGTCCGCGCCGCTGTTGGAAATATCGTAGGACTCCACGCGTTCCGGCGGTGCGGGCAGGTTCAACAGCTCTTGGAGCTCTTCCAGAACGCGCGCGGTGCGGGCGCGGGTCTTGAGCCGGTGCAGGCACTCCTTTTGCGCGTTTTCTTTGGCAAGGGCGAGCAGATGCGCGCCCATTTCGCGCTTCGGACAAAGGATCTCCACCTTGTGCCCCGCGCGGGTGTGCAAGAGCTCGGATAAGAGCGTGTCGCTTTCCAAAAAAAGCTCCCGGTCCAAATACAGCTTGCGCGGCAGGTCGTCGGCGTGGCTGTAATGGTCGTATAACAGGGAATAAAAGCTTTCCGCGTCCACAATCTGCGAGGGCGAAAAGGTAAAATAGACCGCGTCGATCAGGCGGCCCTGACGCACGGCGAGCTTCGCCACCGTCGGCAGGACCTCGTGCGGATAATAGGCAAAGGCGTCGGCGGAAACAGAAGCGTCCGCGAGGACGTATTGCTTTTTGTCAAGCGAATCCAAGGCGCGGATCGCGTCGCGGTAAGTCGCCGCTTCTTCAAACGCCTGCCGCGCGGCGGCGGCGGTCATACGCTCTTTGAGATCGCGTTCCAGATTCTTGTGGTCGTGTCGCAAAAAGAGGATCAGATCGTCGATCGTTTTGCGATAATCCTCTTTGGAGATCTTGCCGGTGCAAAGCCCCATACACTTTCCCATATCGTAATATAAACAGGGGCGCGCCTTGCCGATCTCCTCGGGAAAGCGTTTTTTGCAGCGGGGCAGACGAAAGATCTCGTTTGCCGCGCGGATCACGCCGTAAACGGTCTTGGAGGAGCTGTAGGGCCCGAAATATAAGCCCTTGTCCTTGTCGCGGCGCTTGCGTTCCAGGCGTAAGCGCGGGTACTCGTCGCCGAGCGAGAGATAGAGATAAGGGTAGTTTTTGTCGTCTTTTAAGAGGATATTGTATTTCGGCTTGTGGCGCTTGATGAGTTCGTTTTCCAAAAGCAGGGCTTCCTGCTCGGTGGCGGTGGCGATCGTTTCAAAGTCCCAGATCTGCGAGACGAGCTTTTCGGTTTTCGGCAATTTCGCGCCGGCCTGGAAATAGGAGGAAACGCGGTTTTGGAGCGTCTTGGATTTGCCGACGTACAGAAGCGTTTTGGACTTCGAGTACATCAGATACACGCCCGGCGCCTTCGGCAGCAGACGGGACTTCTGATAGAGGATCTCCCGGCGGTTTTCGGTTTCCACAGCGTTCTCCGTTTCAAGAAAATACCGCACGGAGGTTTCCGTGCGGCAAAAAGCAATCGTTTATCAGTCGGTAAAGCCGGTCACGACCAAAGCTTCCAGACCTTCCAGCGCCTGTTCTTCGTCGGGCCCGTCGGCGATGATGGTCACGGTGGTGTCTTTCGTGATCCCGAGCGAGAGCACGCCCAAAAGGCTCTTCGCGTTGGCGCGGCGATCTCCGCATTCCACCCAGATCGAACTCTGATAGGTGTTGGCTTCTTTGATGAAATAAGTGGCGGGTCTGGCGTGCAAACCCACGGTGTTGACGATCGTAACTTCTTTCGAAACCATGGAATTTGAAACTCCTTAGTCAAAAATGGTCTTCATTAAGTATAGCACAGCAAATTCCAAATTGCAAGAAAAAATTGCAAATCGTGCGTCTGTGCGCGTCAATCCATCGGCGCGCCGGGATCGCGGGCAAGACTTGCCTGCAAAACGGTCGCGGCAAAGACCTCGCCCGAGCAGAGCACGCGCAGCTGGTCGCCCGGAGAAGCAAAGACGGAAGCGTTCAATAAAAAGCCTTTTTCGGTCTTGACACCCGTGCCGTCCAAAACCAGCGTCAGGTCTTTTTTCGCGGGGTCAAAGGCGCGCACGACCTCTTTATGCTCGTTTAAGGAATAGACGAGCGCGTTTTCGGCGCGTACCGAGCGGATCACGCCGAGCGTCTCGCCCGTGGCGGGATCGGTCAGCGTTTCGCCCTCGCGGAACAGGTTTGCGTCGGACACGTCCAGAGCGGGCAGGGAAAGGAGAAATTCCGCCTTTTCACCCGAGTGTTCCAGCCCGATCTGGCGGGCAAGATTGCCGCGGAAGATCAAGGCGAGCGCCCCCGCGACGATCAGCGCGAGCAATAGCAGGTCGATCAGGTTGAATTTTCGTTTGGTTTCGGAAACGTTTTTCATTGCGCACCCTCCGTTCCGGAAAAGACCACGCCCCGGCAGACCCCGACGGCGGAAAAGCCGGAGGTGCGGATGCGCACGTTTTCTCCGTTCAAGATCTGCAGCGTCCCGACGGAAAAGCCGTTTTCGACCGGCACGGCGTGATCGAGCTTGACCGATAGGGTCACGGACAGGATCGTGTTCGGCGGATAGGCGGCGTTCACGGTCTCGCCGTCCGTATTGTCGGGCGCGGCGATCTTGAGCGTGTCGGGCACGGCGTCGATCTTCTGGATCTTGCCGAGGCTCACGTTGCCGCTCGCGTCGTAGAGCGT
>CADBPF010000109.1 GCA_902796545.1 uncultured Ruminococcus sp.
ACCACCCTTTACGCCAAGTGGACGCCCAACGACTATACCGTTACTTCCGTGACCGGTCTTTCCGGCGCAAGCGGTAGGCAATGGGCAAAGGGCGCCGGGGCAGGCGTGGACATCACCGTGAAGCTTTCCGGCGATGAGAAGAGCTTCGACCACTTTACCGGCGTAAGACTCGACGGCAAAGACCTTGTCAAAGACGTGGACTACACCGTGGAAGAGGGCAGCGATATCGTGACCTTGAAGCCCGAGGCGCTTGAAAAACTTTCCGCGGGCGAGCACACCGTCACCGTCGTCTTTGATAACGGCGAGGTCAACACGACCCTTACCGTTCTGGCGGCAAGCAGTCAAAGCGCTACCTCTCCTCGAACCGGGGATAACGGCGACCTGTTCTTTGGGATTGCTCTGATGACGCTGTCCCTGTTCGGGATTGCCGCAATACTCCTTGGCGGCAAAAAGAGAAAGGTCAACCACAGATAAACCGGTCGTATCCAAAACGCGTATCGCGGCGAAGCAAAACTGCTTCGCCGCGGTTTTTCTCTCTTTTTGAATGGTTTCGCCTGCTCGGGGGATCGGGAAGCGCGAAGTTTTTTTGATCTTTTGCGGCGCGGGATCCCGTTTTTAAGAGAAAACCACGCCATGACGCGCAAAAAACCCGCATTCTATTGCATATTTTTTTTGTTTGTGTTACAATGCTTTCACGCGCAAATCATCTTTGGTTCAGTATGCTGTTCGGAAAACATATCAATCACTATTACAAAAAATACTGGCATTTGTTCCTCGTTGCCGTGCTCGCACTGGTGGCGGTGGATTTCGTTCAGTTATATGAGCCGATCTATCTCGGAGCGCTCGTGGATCATATCGCGGGCGGAAACGTTGAGATCGGCTTCGTCGGGTCCCTGTGTCTGCGATTGATCGGGATCGCTTTTGTGATGTTTTCAGGCCGCCTGTTATGGCGTTTTACGCTGTTTGGCGCTTCCCAGCGCATCGAGGCGGGGCTCCGGCGTGAAATGTTTGAAAAAAGCTGCCGGCTTTCGCAGAATTATTATCACAACACCAAGGTCGGCTCGATCATGTCCTGGTTCACGACGGATCTGGAAACCATCGAGGAATACACGGGCTTCGGCACCCTGCAGATCGTGGACTCCGCGTTTTTGGGGATCCTCGTGATCGTGCGGATGTTTTTGCTCGACTGGGTCATGACGCTGTTTGCCCTGATCCCCATGACGCTCATCATCGTCTGGGGCGCGCTCGTGGAAAAGTATATGGCGAAAAAATGGGAAGAGCGCCAGGAAAAATATGATTCCCTGTATGATTTCGCGCAGGAGAATTTCACCGGCATCAGCGTGATCAAGGCGTTCGTCAAAGAGTCCTTCGAGATCCACGCCTTTGCCAAGGTCGCCAAAAAGAACAAAGAGGCAAACCTCTCTTTTGTGCGCGTGCAGGTTTTGTTCGATACCCTGATCGAGATCATCATCGCGGTGATCCTTGCTATGATCATGGGCTTCGGCTCTTGGTTCGTCTATTCCTATCTGACGGGTGCGCCGATCACGATCTTTTCCCATACCGTCGCGCTTACCCCGGGAGAGCATATCACCTTCATCGGCTATTTCGATCTGTTGATCTGGCCGATGATCGCGCTCGGCTCGCTCTTTTCCATGCGCGGCAGGGCCAAAGCGTCCTTGAAGCGCGTCAACGCGTTTTTGGACGCGCCCGAGGACGTGTGCGACGCGCAAAACGCGCAAACCTTGTCCGACGTGCGCGGCAAGATCGAGTTTCGCTCCTTGTCCTTTGCCTATCCCGGCGCGCCGGACCGGCTCGTTTTGGACGGCGTTTCGCTTTCGATCGAGCCGGGGGAACTCATCGGCGTGGTCGGGCGCGTGGGCAGCGGCAAAACGACGCTGTTCAATCTCCTGTCGCGGCTCTATAACGTCAAGCCCGGGACGATGTTTATCGACGGCTGCGATCTCATGGACTGCACGCTCAAAAGCGTGCGTGACGCGGTCGCCTTCGTGCCGCAGGATCACTTTCTCTTTTCGGATACCGTGGAAAACAATATCGGTTTTTCCAGGGCCGGTTTTTCGCGCGAAATGGTGGAAGAGGCGGCAAAGTTTGCCGATCTGGACGAGGATATCCGCGAGTTTCCGATGGGTTATGAAACCGTGTCGGGCGAGCGCGGCGTCACGCTGTCCGGCGGGCAGAAACAGAGAGTCGCGATCGCGCGCGCGTATCTGAAAGACGCGCCGATCATGGTCCTGGACGATTCCGTTTCCGCCGTGGACGTGCGCACCGAAGAAAAGATCTTGGAGCATATCCGCACTTCGCGCGCCGGCCGCACCACGATCATCGTCGCCTCGCGCGTGTCGAGCGTCGCGCACGCGGATCGGATCATCGTGATGCACAAGGGCAAAGTGGAAGCCTTCGATACCCCCGAAAACCTGCTCAAGATCTCCCCGACCTATCAGAAAATGGTCTATCTGCAAAAGCTCGAGCAGGAAGTGAAGGGAGGAAAGTAAGATGCCGGACTTTTTCGACGACGTCGATCAGCTCGACGAAAAGGATCGCCTTTCCGGGGATCAGAAGATCCCGTTTCGGGAATTCTTTCGGCGCGTCTTCGTTTATCTGAAACCCGAATGGCCGCGCTTTACCTGCGCCGCGCTTTTGCTGCTCATCAACGTGGGGCTCGATATCCTCTTGCCGCTGATCGCCTCCCGTATGACCGATCATCTCACGGGCGGCAGGCTGGATCTTACCTATCTGATCGCGATCTCACTTGCGTATTTCGCCGTCAGCCTCGTCAACAACGGCTTTTTGTATCTGGAATCCATGCTTTTGCAGAAAGCGGGTCAGCAGATCATCTATAATCTGCGCGTTGACGTGTTTTCCCATATCGAGGAAATGAGCCGCAACCAGTTCTCCGAAATGCCGGTGGGCGCGCTCGTGACGCGCGTCACCTCGTACACGCAGTCTATGAGCGATCTCTTCACCAACGTGATCGTCAGCGTTATCAAGAATTTTTTGACCGTGTTCGGCGTGTACGTCATCATGTTCTTCATCAACGTGCGCCTTGCGCTGATCATGCTCGTTCCCGTCACGCTGATCTTTGTGTCTTCGCTGATCTTTTCCAAATACGTCGGCGGCGCGTTCCGACGGGAGCGCAAGAAGATCTCGGAACTCAATACCTTTTTGAACGAAACGCTTTCCGGGATGCGGATCATCCAGATCTTCAACCGGGAGGAGAAAAAGCGCTCCGAGTTTGATGAGAAAAACACGGGTCTGCGCCGCGCCCGCGCGGGCGTGATCCGCGGCTTTGCGCTGTACCGGCCGTTCGTGACCTTCGTGTACGTGCTCACCATCGCGCTGATCTTCTGGTTCGGCGTCGCGCTCGGGCTCAGCCCCGGTTCGATTTTAGCGTTTTATCTCTATACCGGCCGCTTTTTCCGCCCGGTCGAACAGCTTGCCGACCAGTTGAACAATATCCAGCGCGCAAAGAGCGCCTCGGAGCGGCTCTTTAACTTGATGGACGTCAAACCGCAGATCGTGGATAAAAAAGACGCGATCGAGCTGGATCACGTCGAGGGCAGGATCGAATTCAAAAACGTCTGGTTTGCCTACGAGGGCGAGCATTGGATCTTAAAGGACGTTTCGTTTACAATTGAGCCGGGGCAGACCTGCGCGTTCGTCGGCGCGACCGGCGCGGGCAAGACCACGATCTTAGGGCTCATCGTGCGCAATTACGAGATTCAGAAAGGGCAGATTCTGATCGACGGCGTGGACATCGCGCGGATCAAGGTCAAATCCCTGCGCCGCCTCGTCGGGCAGATGCTGCAGGACGTGTTTTTGTTCTCCGGCACGATCAAATCCAACCTCACCCTGCACGACGATTCGATCCCCGACAGCGAGATCGCCCGCGCCTGCCGCTACGTCGGGGCGGACGGCTTTATCGAAAAACTGGACAAGGGTTACGACGAGCCCGTGATCGAGCGCGGGGAGAACTTCTCGCAGGGGCAGCGGCAGCTGTTGAGCTTTGCGCGCACGGTCCTGCACCGGCCGCAGGTCTTGATTTTAGACGAGGCGACCGCCAATATCGACACCGAAACGGAATCGCTGATCCAGGCGTCTTTGGAGAAGATGCGCAGCATCGGCACGATGCTCGTCGTGGCGCACCGCCTGTCCACGATCCAGCACGCGGATCAGATCATCGTCCTGCAGGACGGCAGCGTGATCGAACACGGCACCCACCAGTCGCTCTTGTCCAACCGCGGCTACTACTGGAAACTCTATCAGATGCAGTTCGAGGAATTCGACCGCGACGATCCCCTGGCAGCGGAAGAAGGATAAAACGCAGAATCGGTAAAAAAAGCGCCCCGCCGTCGGCGGGGCGCTTACGCTATTCTTCTTTTTGCAGTCTGCGCCGTGCGCGGCGCGGACGCGTTTTCGGTTTGAACTGCAGGCGGCCGGTCTCGCGGCACCAATCGACCAAATCGTCCAAGGTCTCCTGCCAGGGTCGCGGCGCGTAGCCGAAGGCGGCGGTCGCTTTTTCGTGGGAAAAGTTCGCGTTGGAGCCGAGCGTATAGGCGGAATACGGCGTCAAAAAGAGCTTTTTCCGGTGAACGACGCTCGACCACTCGAAAAAGGGCGCGAGGGCTTTGATGAACCATAAGGGCAATTCTTTCGGGACCTTCCCGTAGCCGCGGCCCGAGAGATGCGTGAAGATCTCGTTTAGGGTCAGATAATGCCCCGTGAGCAGGTAGCATTCGCCGCTTTCGCCGGAATTTGCGACCTGCACGATCCCCTGCGCCAGATCCCGCACGTCCACGAAATCGTAGCCGCCCTTGACGCTTGCGGGCAGAGTGCCTTTGCAAAAATCCAGGATCGCCCCGGTCGTGTTGCCGATCGCGCGGTCGCCCGGGCCGAGGATGCCGGAAGGATGCACCACGCAAAGATCCAGCCCCATCTCTTTCAGGGAGAGCGCGTAGCGCGTCGCCTCCGCTTTCGATTTCGCGTACTGCCCGCGCACCCTGCGCGGCGAAAAGGCGTCGGTCTCGCGGATGATTTCCCCGCGCTTTCCTGCGGGGATCGCGTGGACGCTACTCACGTAGATCGCGCGTTTCACCCCGTGCAGAAGCGCAAGGTTCAAGATATTTTTCGTGCCGCCCACGTTGACGCGCCGGAGTATCTTTTCGCGTTTTGTGGCAATGGAAACGATCCCCGCGCAATGGACAAGGCACGCGCGGGAAAGATCGCCGGCAAAAAAGGTATCGAGCGTCGCCAGGGCAAGCACGTTGCCGTAGCAGACCTCCGCGCCCTCCGGCAGGCTTGCGATATCCGGATCCCCCGGCAGCACGAGCACGCGCACTTTTTTGCCTTGATCGAGCAAAAACCGCGTCAGCGTCCCGCCCAAAAAGCCGGTCGCCCCCGTGACGAGAAAAAGATCGAAATCCCGTTCCATACGATTATCTCCTTTGTTTTTTTCCAAAGAAGCCGTATCTCAAAGTGCCTGAAATGTCTCTGAAAACACCCGGTCGATGATCTCGTAGCCTTCTTGCGTCGGATGGATCCCGTCGTAGCCGATCAGCGTTTGATGAAAGGCGCGATCCGTCAAAAACGCGGCGCGCAGGTCGATCACCGGCACGTTTAGGCGCGCGGCAAGCGCGATCAGCGCGCGGTCGTAGCCCTCGTGCCAGCGATAGAGCATCGCGGCGTCGCCGAGCCAGGAAAGCAGGGCGTTTTTGTCCTTGCCCTCGGAAATATAGGCAAAATATTTTTCGCAATCCAACGGCACGAGTGAACAGATCCATACGCCGGCGCCGGTTTGGCGCACAAGCCCGATCGCTTCTTCATACAAGCGCAGATAGTCCGATCGTTCCACGTTCGGGAAATGCTCTTGCTCGGGCGCGGCGGCGACTGATCGCCAGTCGAAATCGCAGTCGTTCCCGCCGAAGCCCAAAACCACGGCGGTCTTCCGATCCAAAGAGGGAAGCCGATAGCGGATCTCCTCCAACCCTTTTTGGATCGTGGAGCCGATATGCGCAAAGTTTTGCACGCAATATCCCAGGCGCTGTAATTCCGGGTGATCGTGATCGGGCCTGAGCGCCATCCGCTTCCCGCGGCAGGCGATCGCCCCGCGCATGACGGAATCTCCGAAGATCGCGATTTTCGAGTATTGCATAAACGCTGGATCCTCCTTTTCAAATGAAAACTTGCGTTTTCCGATTGCAAAAACGGAAGCGATCCGGTAATATGGTCGTAGATCGCCTGACACGTCGATTGTAGTCCTTGCTTGTGAACACGGTGTGAACGACTTGCGTCAGCGCGGTTACAAATGATCCGGAAAAACCGGATCGATCCCGACAGAATCCGGCGCTTCTTTCCAACTCTGCGATTTTTCAAATGCAAAGGCGCAAGACCCGAACGTTTTTGGTTTTGAAACAAGGGGTTTGGTATGGAAGACGCCGTATTGTTTTGTTATGAGGGAATTTTGGTTCTTTTGTCGTTTGGAGTCGCCCGGCGTCATGCGGCTGTTCCATCATATTTAGTGTGTGCCGCGGAAAAGCAGACGATCCCCGCCCATTCGGGCGGGGATCGTTTTTTTATGGATTTTGCGCGACTTACCGGTTCCAGTAATGCGGGCCGTATTGCGGATTCGGCTCGTCCGGCACCGCGAGCCCCTCGCTGACGCGTTTTACGCCGGTCGCCTTTACGTCGGCGATCAATTCCTCGTTGAGCGCGCGGCGGTAATTGGCGTCGAGGTTTGTGTGTTCGCCGAGATAGTTTAGCTGATAGAGCGCCTGCACTTCGTAATACTTGATCTGTGTGCGCGCCTTGCGCAAATGCAGCGCCTGCTCCTCGGTCATCTCGCAGGCCGCCGCTTCGTCGAAGAGCGCCTTCGCGGGATTGAGGAAGGGCTCGTAATCGATCCCGACCACGCCGTCTTCATCCGTCACGGTTTTGAGCGGGATCACGTAAAGCTCGCTTGTGTAAAGATTGAAATGCACCTCTTCGGTCAGAGTATCCAGCATCCAGACGTAGCGTTCCAGCGGTTTTGCCGCGTCTTTTCCGTAATAGGCTTCCAAAAATTCCCGGATCAGGGCGCGGTATTCGCCTTTCGTCAGGTTCGGGTTCCAGAGGAGTTTGCCGCAGAGATAGGCGCGCAGCTCCGCAAAGCCGTTGCTGCCGCTCTCGTCGCTCTGCACAAACACGCCCATAAAGCCGTCCTGAGCGTAGCCGCGCAGCTCCTCATGGAGCCGGGCATAGCCGGGAAGCGGGGACATATAGTTGTAAAAGAGCGCGTCGTAAGCCCAAACGAAGCGGTTGTCGGTGAGCTCTTTCCAGTCGGAGAGGGCGTTCACGAAATTCGCCGTACTGCGCTCGCTGGTATCGTCGTATTCCTGACCTCCGTGCACGTATGCGTGACTGAGGCAGTAGAAGGCGGGCGCGATGCGGATGATCACGTTGTCCGGGATCTCTAACCCGGTCGGCGCCGCCAGGGTAAAGTTGTAGGCAAGCGTATCGAAATACACGTCCGGATATTCGTCTTTGAGCTCGTTTGCGATCCGGGATACGAACCAGACCCAAAGCGCGCTCTTTTTGCCGCCGTATTCGTTCAGGATCGCTTTGCAATTCTCACAGGTGCACATCGTATCCCGGGTGCCGTCGTTTTGAGAGATTGAAACGATCCGCGCTTCCGGGTAGCGATCCAGATACTTGCGCACGTTTTTGAGTACCGTCGCGTAGGTGTCGGGATCCGTCAGACAGGGCTGCGCGTTGAAAAGCGGCTTGTCTTCGGGCACTTCCATTTCCGCAAGATCCGCGATCGTGTGCACGAACCAGTTGGCGTAGCCGATCCCGCCGCCGTAGGCGGGCGTGCGTTTGTAGCGCTCGCTGGAAAGGCTTTGTAAGGAATTGAGGCGCATCTTCACGCGCCAAACGCCGTCTCCGCTGCCGGCTTCACTCATTTCCCGAAACCAGAACACGGGGCTTTCCCGGTGCGAGATCTGCGCGGGGATCGTTAAGACGTCCGCGTGCGGTACCGCTTCAAAGTCCGGCGTGTAGTAGCGCACGCCGAAATAGTCTTCCAAAAAGCCGAAGACCGCGTATGCCGTCCCGCGCGCAGAGCCGCCGACGAGCAAAAGCGCGCCGGAGCCGTCCGCGTAATAGGCGAGCGTTTCTTCTTCCAGACCGGAAACATCGAAATCCTTACAGATTTTGCGATCGGTCTTTCCGATATTGATCTCGGTTCGGATCGGCGCTTCGTCGTCGCGCACGAGAGGCAAAGTGATCCCGGTGATTTTCTGAAAATAGCCGATCCATTCGTTTGCTAAGCCGACAATCTCCTCATTTGCGTCCGACGCGATCACCACCCGGTAGTCGGATATGCCGTTTTCGGCAAGCGTGAGAAGCGCGTCGCCCTGCGCCTGATCCGGCGCGCAGGCGGGACAAAGCGATAAGAGCGTCAGGGAGATGAGAGCGAGCGTTAAAAAGCGTTTGATGAGCTTCATATCCGTTTTGCGCATACGATCAGCCCTCTGCTTTGGTCACGTCGATCACGGTTTCTTCGGTTTTTTTCGGTTTTTCTTCCGAGGTATCGACGATAAAGCCGTCCGCTCCTTCTTCGGCTTCGGATTCTTCCTTTCCTTCGGCTTCCGCCGCTTTCGCCGCTTCTTCCGCCTCGCGCTTTTCGGCAAGCGTTTCGTCGGAATACACACCCCGGTATTTTTCGCCCCAGTAGAGCGGTGCGTTATACAGATTCGGCGAGTCCGGAATGGCCATCGTTTCTTTTAAGCGATTCAGCCCGGAGGCGCGCATCGCGTCCAGATAGCGTCCGCTTTGGGCGGCAAGCTCGTCCTCGCTCTCGCCGGTCTCCGCGGCTGTCACGAAATGCGCAACGACCTCGTAGTAAAGCACGGGGATCCTGCTTTTGCGGATGCGCAGCACTTCTTCAAAGCTGTGCGCGGCGGCCTCCGCGTCGTCGAAATACGCGTTCAGGCGGTCGATGATTTCGGTGTTCAGCACGACTTTTCCGCTCTCGTCCGTTTTCGTTTCGATCGGCAGATAGCGGCGGGAGTCCGCGTACATCGAAGAATGGATGCTTGCGGTGATCTCTTTTGCGTCCTCGAGATAGGCGCGGATGAAGGGCGCGGCGTCCACCCCGTAATAGCCCTCTAAAAAGTCCGTCATGTGCGCGTCAAACTCGTCTTTGGTCATTTTCGGGTTCCACAGCAGCTTCGCCGTCAGATACGCGCGCAATTCGGTAAATTCGCCCGCGTCCTGCATCCCCTGCATGAAAAAGCCGTTCGCGCCCGCGTCGTAGGAGAGGGTGATATTGTCGTAGATGCGGTCGATGCTCGGCATGATCGCGCCCGTGCAGCCGAAATTGGAGCCGTAGTCCCAGATATACAGGTTTTTGGCGCATTCTTTCCAGCCGAGCAGATATTGATAGGAAAGCGCGGTGTTCGCTTCGTAGAACTGATCGCTCTCCAGGCTTTCCTCGTTCAAGGAATGGCGGATACAGCCGCCCGCGTTGCAGAAACGCACGATCACGTTGTCGGCGGCCTTTACCCCGCCTTTGGGCGGTTCCTGGGTGTAATAATAGGCAAGCGTTTCCACGCGGATATTCGGATAGGACGATTTCAGCGCGGTCGCGAGGCGGTTGACGTAATTGAGCACCACGCCGGAGGAACCGTATTGCTCCCGCGCGGCGGTGCAGGCGCTGCATTGACACTCGCCGGATTCCGCCAGCGTGGAGTCGTTCTGCGAAATCGAGATCACGTCCGCGTCGGGGTTTTTGGCAAGATAGCGCTTTGCGTTATGAAGCATGATCTCGTAGAGTCCGATGTCGTTCAGGCAGGGCTGATTGCGGTAGGAACGCGAGGGGTTCCAGCCGAGTAAGGTGCCGAAGGTGTGCACGTACCAGGGACCGGAATAGGTGATCCCGCCGGCGATCGGCAGTTTTTGCGAATCGGTCACCACGTTGAGCTTCTGCTTTTCGTTCCAGTAGGCGCTGTTCGAGGGATGCAGGCTTTCTCTGCGCTGTTCCATGCGCGGCTTCTGGTAGTTGTCTTTTTCAAAGGGCTCGATGACAAGGGTCTCGGCAACGGGGATCTTTTCCACCGTTTCCGTGTAGTAGCGCACGCCGAGGTATTCTTCTAAGAAGGTGTAAACGGCGTAGAGCGTACCGCGGTCGCCGCCGCCGACTAAGAAGAGCTTTTGGTCCGTATTGCGGATGATAAAGCCCTCTTCGCCGAGCATCACGCGGTCAAAGTCGCCGTCCGATTCGCGGTTGGTCTTGCCCACGCAGAATTCCGTTTCCGTTTCCTCCGCGTCGTCCGTGACCACGCGAAAACCGGCGCCGGTGATCTTTTCCAGATAGGTTTGCAGCTGCGCCGCGGCGCGGCGGATCACGTCGTTTGCGTCGGACGCGATCACGATCGTGTAGAGTGCCTCGGAGTCTTTGGCAAGCACGAGCTTGCCTTCGTTCGGGTCTTTCGGCACACAGCCTGCGAACGCGCCAAGCGCCATCGTAAGGATGAAACAGAGGCAGATCAGTCGTTGGATGGTTTTCATAATCACCTGTCGAAATAAAAAGTAATTTTGGTGTTTTTCTTTGATCGTTTTACTGTTTTTCGCGCTCCTGCGCGGC
>CADBPF010000110.1 GCA_902796545.1 uncultured Ruminococcus sp.
GAACTGACCAAATACGATCTCGTGCCCGAAGAATGGGGCGGCGACGTGATCTGCGTGCCCGTATCCGCCGTTACCAAACAGGGCATCGACGACTTATTGGAAAACGTGCTGCTCGTTGCGGAAATGGCGGACCTCAAAGCCAATCCGAAGCGCGAGGCACACGGCGTGGTCGTGGAAGCGAAGCTGGATCGCGGCAGAGGGCCCGTTGCCACGGTGCTCGTGCAGAACGGCACCCTGCGCACCGGCGACGTGGTCATCGCAGGGGACGCGGTGGGCAAGGTCCGCGCCATGTCGGACGAAAACGGAAAACCGGTCAAAGAAGCCGGACCGAGCGTGCCGGTGGAGATCCTGGGGCTCTCCGAGGTGCCCGGCGCGGGCGAACATTTCCACGCGGTCAAAGATGAAAAAATGGCGCGCGCGCTCGCCGAACAGCGCCGCAGTCAGCAAAAAGAAGAGGTCTTCAAGGCGGAAAGCCGCGCCTCTCTGGATGATATTTTCCAGCAGATCCAGGGCGGCGTGAAGGACCTTTCGCTCGTGGTGAAGGCCGACGTTCAGGGCAGCGCCGAAGCCGTGCGCGCCTCTTTGGAAAAACTCTCCAACGACGAAGTGCGCGTGCGCGTGATCCACTCCGCGGTCGGCGGGATCAACGAAAGCGACGTGATGCTGGCAAGCGCCTCCAACGCGATCATCATCGGCTTCAACGTGCGTCCCGACAAGGGCGCGGTGGAAAGCGCGAAGGCGCAGGGCGTGGAGATCCGCACCTATCGCGTGATCTACGAGTGCATCGAAGAGATCGAAGCCGCCATGAAGGGGATGCTCGCGCCGAAATTCACCGAGAACGTACTCGGCCGCGCGCAGGTGCGTCAGCTCATTCGCGTGCCGGGCGCCGGGATCATCGCCGGTTCCTACGTGACCGACGGCAAGATCACACGCGCGTCCTCGATCCGCGTGCTGCGGGACAACGTGGTGATCTTCGAAGACAAAATCGCTTCCCTCAAACGATTCAAGGACGACGTGAAAGAAGTCAACCAGAGCTTTGAGTGCGGGATCGGCTTGGAGAAATTCAACGATCTGAAAGAAAACGACGTGCTCGAAGCCTACGTGATGGAAGAAGTGAAAGCGTGAACCACCGGAAATCCAGGATCGACGAAGCCGTGCGCGAGGTGCTCAACCGCGCGATCGGAAGTGTGAAGGATCCGCGCGTAGCGGGGAAATTCATCACCGTGACCGCGGCGGACGTGTCGGGCGATCTGTCCAGCGCGAAGATCTATCTTTCCGTGCTTTCGGGCGACGAGAAAGAAGCGCTTGACGGCATGAACGCCGCGCGCGGGTATCTGCGCAGTTACCTTGCCAAGGAGCTCAATCTGCGCATCACGCCGGCGCTGACGTTTTTACGCGACCATTCCGCCGAAAACGGCGCCTATATTTCCGAATTACTGCACCGACTCGAAACCAAGGAAGGGCATGAAACGACCTGACGACGCTTTGGCATTTGCCGAATTTCTGCGGGACCGATCCACGCAGGATATTTGCTTTGCCTGCCACGTATCCCCGGACGGCGATACGCTCGGGAGCGCCTTTGCGCTTGCGCGCGCCGCGCGCGCGCTCGGAAAGCGCGCGTTCGTTTTTGTACCGGAAGCGATCCCGCGCGCCTACCGCTTTCTTGCCGAAGAGACCGAAAACACGCTCTTTTTCGAGCCGAAGCTCGTGGTGACCGTGGACGTTTCCACCCCGCAGCGGCTCGGCGGCACGATCGACCGAAGCCGCATCGCCTACGTGGTGGATCATCACCAAAACAACACCATTGCCTGCGAAAAACGCTTCATCCGCGAGCACGCCGCGGCGACGGGACTGCTCGTTTACGATACTCTTTGCGCGCTGGATCTGAAGATCGACGCCGCGACCGCCCGCGCGCTTTACACGGCGATCGCGACCGACACCGGCTGTTTTCGCCATTCCAACACCACGGCGGAAGTGTTTTCCGTGGTCGCGGAGTTGACAAACTGCGTGCCGGAAAAGAATTTTGCGGACCTGAACCGCACCTTATTCGTCTTAAAGCCCCCGGAGCTGCTGCGCCTGGAATCCTACGCGCTGAACCATACGATCTTGGATCCGGAGCATTCGCTTGCGTTTTTCTGCCTGACCGACAAGCTCAAGCGCAGATTCCGCATGGCTCCGGACGCGGATTATTCCTCGCTGATCGACGCGATTCGCGCCTTTGAGGGCTTTGACGTTTATTGCGTTGCCCGTCAAAGCGGAGCGCGCAATTACAAACTATCCCTGCGTGCCGACGTGCCGGGCATCGACGTTTGCGCGATCTGCTCGCAATTCGGCGGCGGCGGACATACGCGGGCGGCCGGCTGCACCATGCAGGGCACTCCCCGCAAGATCCGACAGGCTTTATGCGCGGCGCTGGACGCCCGCAAGAAATAAACAGAATACATGAACGGAATCCTGATCCTGAACAAGCCGGAGGGAATGACTTCTTTCCGGGCAGTTTCCGTATGCCGGTCGATCTATCGCGTGAAAAAAGCCGGTCACGCCGGCACGCTGGATCCCCTGGCAACGGGAGTGCTGCCGATCCTGCTCGGATGCGCCACGGCGCTGTCCGAATTCTTGCTGTGCGATCAAAAACGTTATCTTGCCACCTTTCAGATCGGCGTTGCCACAGACACCCAGGATCTGACGGGAACGGTCGTTTCCAGCTCCGGAAACCGTCCGGATTGGGGGCGCTGGCAGGAAGCGGCGCGCGCATTGATCGGCGAGATCGAGCAGGTTCCGCCGATGTATTCAGCGCTCAAACAAAACGGCGTGCCGCTGTATAAGCTTGCCCGACAAGGCAAAAGCGTGGAGCGCGCGCCGCGCAAGATCCGCATTTTCGACCTTGCGCTTGCGCAAACGGACGACCCCGACGTGCTGGAGCTTGACGTGACCTGCTCGAAGGGCACCTATATCCGCACGCTGATCGAGGATCTTGCCAAAGCCGCGGGCACTTGCGCGGCCATGCGCACGCTGGTACGCGTGGCGCACGGGGATTTTTCGATCGACGACGCGCATCCCTTGTCCGCCGTGGAAGAGGCAAAGGGCGACGAAAACCGCTTAAAAAGCCTCCTGATCCCGGTGGAAACGGTGCTTTCCGGCTATCCCGAGCTGCATCTGTCCGCCTTTTCGGCGCGGATCTGCAAATGCGGCGCGGAGATCTACCGCGAACGCGAAGGCTATACGACGGATCTTTTGCCCGGCGATCGCGTGCGCCTTTACGACGAACACGGAAACTTTTTCGCGCTCGGCGAAACGCGCGTGTTTGAATCGGGCGAGGCGGTCAAGCCGATCCGCTTCTTTTTTGAGCAGGAACACGCATAAGCCGCCTTTCAAAACCGCATACTAACCCCATTGATTTCGGTATGCGGGAGCAAAACGATGAAAGCAGTCGTATTGGCGGGCGGCAAAGGGAGCCGCTTATTTCCTCTGACCCAGACTTGTCCGAAGCCGCTTGCGCGGGTTTTGGACCGTCCGATTTTAGATTATACCCTGAAGGCGCTGTCCGATC
Source organism: uncultured Ruminococcus sp. (assembly GCA_902796545.1). GTDB lineage: Bacteria > Bacillota > Clostridia > Oscillospirales > SIG627 > RUG14179. The sequence goes on from CADBPF010000110.1 coordinate 3,551, forward strand.
TCGGGATCACCGAGGTCGCGCTGACGACGCAGTATCTTTCCGAGCAGATCCGGCTTTATTACGGATCGACCTTTCTCAATCTGCGTCTGCACTATTTCGTGGAAAGCTCCCCGCTCGGCACCGCGGGCGCGGTCAAGGCGGCGCAGGAGTTTTTGGACGAGGATTTCGTCACGCTGTCCGGGGACGCGATCTTCGATCTTGATCTTGACGCGGCAAAGGCGGCGTTTTTACAGAAACGCGCGCCGGTGCTTTTGGTGCTGTCCAGACAGAACAGTCCGCTGGAATACGGCGTGGTGCGCACGGACGCGGACGGCCGCGTGACCGCTTTCCGGGAAAAGCCCGACTGGCAGCACGTGTTCTCCGACACGGTCAATACCGGCATTTATTTCTGCTCGCGCACGATCCTGGATCAGATCCCGGAAAACACTCCCTTCGATTTTTCCCGCGATCTGTTTTCAAAGCTGCTTGCCGCAGACACGCCGATCTACGGCGAAACGATCGACGGTTATTGGTGCGATATCGGCTCGCCCGGCGCGCTCTACCATTGCAATCTCGACGCCTTGCACGGCAAGGTGAAGCTCAACCTTGCGCCCGACGGCACCATGATCGGCCGCGGGGCGGACAAGAGCTTTCTTTCAAGCGGCGCGCGGATCCTGCCCGGCGCGCGCGTGAAAGGCTCCGTGATCGGCGCGGGCTGCGAGATCCACGCGTGCGACGTATCGAACTGCGTGCTCGGCCACGGAGTGATCGTGCAGGACGCGGCGAAACTCGACACGGCTTTTCTATCGGACGGTGTAAACTGTGAAGCGGGCTGCGAGATCCGCGGCGGATCCGTCTTCGGCGCGCAATGCACGATCAAAAAGGGCGCACACACGCGCGAGGGCGGCGTGTATCCCGCAAACAGCGTGATCGAAACGCCCGCCAAAGCTTATTTTGAACCGAAAACCCTCTTTTGCGACGGCACGCACGCCGTTTCCGGCACGCCGGACGAGCTTTTTTCGGAAAGCTTTTCGCTCGGAAAGCTTTCCGCCGCCGCACAAGACGGCGATCTGATCGTCGCCTCCGCGCCGGGCGGCGCGGAAGCCTCTTTTGCCGAAGCCGTGTGCTCCGGGCGCGCGTTTGCCGGGGCGGACACCCTGTTTGCCGCGCTCCCCACGCTTTCCGCGGCGCGCTTTGCCGCCGCCACCTTGCAGATCCCTCTGATTTACGTGCAATACCACAAAAACGCGCGCCGCGCGACCTTTACCCTGCTCGACGAAAACGGGCTTTGCCCCGGGCAAGCCTTTCTCAAACGCTTTTCCCCGCAGCAGGCTTTATCGGAATCGTCCAAAAAGCAGGAAGGGACGCGAAAGCCCCTGCCCGGCACGGTCTTATCCGCTTACCGCTTTTTGCTCTCCGCCGCCCTGCCGGATCTGGACGGCGCAAAGATCAGCGTGTTCCCGAACGCCGCGGGCAAGCTCTTTGCCGAGGCGCTGCGCGAGCGCGGGGCGGAGCCGGAATTTGCGACCCACGGCGCGGGACTCTTCTTTGATCTGCAGGAAAACGGCGAAAACGCAATCTTGCTCGTCAACCGCAATTTCCTCTGCGACGCCGACCGGATGCGCGCCTGCATCTTGAAACAAGCCCTGTCGCAGGGAAAGCGCCTGTTCGCCCTGCCCTTTCCCCTGCCGAACTCGATCGAAGAGGATCTGACGCTGCGCGGGGCGAAGATCTGCTATCCCACGATCTCGTGGATGGACGAGGAGATCGCAAGACTGCGCGCCGAATGCGGCCGCAACGCGGATCTGTTCGATCCCGCCGCGCTCTGCGCCCGTTTTCTGCGTTTCTGGCATGAAAAGAGCGCCTCGCTCGACCCGGCAATACTGGAGGGCGAACTAAAAACCCTGCCGAATTATATCGTAACCAAAAAAGAATACGATTTTCCCAAAGAAGCGACCGCAAGCCTTGCCGCCGCCGCCTGGAACCTTTCCGAGGAAAACGCCGATCTGCCGCGGATCCGCCTGAAACAGGGCACGGTGCGCTATCAGGTCCGCCCGGGCAAGATCCGTCTGTTCGCGGAAGCCCGCGATCCGGAAATGGCGGAAGAGCTCTGCGATTTCAGTCTGCGGGATCTGAAAGCACAACTGAATTTTCCTTTTGGGACCCCATAAGTAAGAAGGAGTACGTATGAAATCCGAAACCAAACAAAGCAAACAAAACCCGAAAGCCGCACTCAAAAAGGCGCGGCGCGACGTTCCGAAACTTTCCGAAACCCAAGCGAAAGCCAAAACCAAAACCAAAAAAACGCCCGGCAAGCTGCGCGTGATCCCGCTCGGCGGTTTAGACGAGATCGGCCGCAACATGACCGTGTTCGAATATGAAAACGAACTGGTCGTGTTCGACTGCGGGCTCGGCTTCCCCGACGACGATATGCTCGGCGTGGATCTGGTGATCCCCGACTTCAGCTACATCCAGCAAAACCGCGACAAGCTCAAAGCCGTGTTCCTGACCCACGGCCACGAGGATCATATCGGCGCACTGCCTTATTTCCTGCGTGATTTCAACGTTCCGGTTTACGGCACGCGCCTGACGCTCGGCATTCTGGAAAACAAACTGCCCGAACACCGCCTGCCGGTCAAGCCGGACCTAAACGAGATCCACGCGGGGCAGCAGATCCGCGTCGGCTCCTTTACGGTGGAAGCGATCCGCGTGAATCACTCCATTCCGGACAGCGTCGCTTTTGCGATCAAGACTCCCGTCGGCACCGTCGTGCTGACCGGCGATTTCAAGATCGATCTCTCCCCGATCGACGGCGAGATGACCGATCTGACGCGCCTCGGAGAGCTCGGCAACGAGGGCGTGCTCGCGCTTTTGTGCGAATCCACCAACGCGGAACGCGGCGGCTACACGCCGAGCGAACGCACCGTGGGCAAATCCCTCGACGAGATCTTCCACGGCTGTAAAAAGCGCATCGTGATCGCCACCTTCTCCTCCAACGTGCACCGCGTCCAGCAGATCATCGACACCTCCGTGCGCTACGGCAGGAAATTCGCCGTGATGGGCCGCAGTATGGTCAACATCCTCTCCGCGGCAAAGGAGCTCGGCTATATCCGCATCCCCGAGGGCGCGATGATCGAGGTCGAGGACATGGCGCGCTACCGCCCGAATCAACTCACCCTGCTCACCACCGGCAGCCAGGGCGAGCCGATGAGCGCGCTTTACCGCCTTGCCTTCGGCTCGCACGATAAAGTCACGCTCGGCCCGGACGATCTCGTGGTGATCTCCGCCAACCCCATTCCCGGAAACGGCAAGGCGGTCGGAAAGATCATCAACGAGCTGCTGCGCACGAGCGTGAGCGTGATCTACAGCTCCGTTGCGGACGTGCACGTGTCCGGCCACGCCTGCCAGGAAGAACTGAAAACCATGATGGCGCTGACCAAGCCGCGCTATCTCGTTCCGGTCCACGGCGAACTCAAACACCGCGCCCAATGCAAGCTGCTCGGGATCGAGATGAACGTGCCCGAAAAGAATATCTTTCTCATGGATATGGGGCAGGTGCTCCAGCTCACCGCAAAGGACGCGAAGATCGTCGAGACCGTGCCCGCCGGAAAACTGCTCGTGGACGGCAGCGGCGTGGGCGACGTGGGCGCCGTGGTCCTGCGCGACCGCCGCGCGCTCTCCCAGGAAGGGCTTGTGGTCGTGAGCCTTGCCGCCGACTTGAAGGCGGGCTACCTGATGAGCGATCCCGAGATCGTCTCCCGCGGGTTCATCTACGTGAAAGAATCCGCCGATCTCATCGAGGAGATCCGCAAGCTCTGCCGCGATACCGCGGACGATTACCTCTTCAACGCCCGAAGATGCGAGGAAAACGAACTCAAAAATCGCATCCGCGACGTCCTCTCCCGCTTCATCTTCGAGCGCACCCGCCGCAGGCCCATGGTTCTGCCGATCATCGTGAAAGTTTGAGTTGATTTTATTTGTATTCCACCTTTTCTTTTCGTGTGAAAAGAAAAGGTGGAGCCAAAAGAAAAGCAAGAGTTATCGGAAAAGGCAAAAAGAGAAAACCTCCGTTTTCTGCAAGGGAAAGCGGAGGTTTTTCTTTTCTGCGAACTTCAAAGGTGCCCTGCGCAAATCCCCTATGACACCACGAAGTTTTTCTTTTCGCTTCCTTTTCTTTTTCCAAAAAGAAAAGGAAGA
>CADBPF010000111.1 GCA_902796545.1 uncultured Ruminococcus sp.
TGGTGGATTATTGAGGGTAAAAACGAAGGTTTTAATAGCGAAAAGCACTCAAAACCGGGCAAAATAGCCCGGCGGTAAAGAGTGGGAGTAAGCGAAAGGATCAGCCTTTTGAAGTCGTGATCGTTTTTGCGGCGGAGAGCCTGTGCTCTCCGCCGTTTTCTTCTCCTTGCCGGAGGTTATGACCTGTGTTATAATTTTTTTAGGATCCTTAGGTCTTTTGTTTGCCGCCCGTGTTTTTGGGAGGGGATTATGAAAAAGCTCTTGTCGATCCTTTTGGCGTTTTTTAGCGTCTTTTTGCTTGCGTCCTGTCAAACGCCGCAGCAGGTGTCGGAGGCTTCCGAGCAGCAGACCTTGTCCGAGGAGCCGGAGCAGGTCCGGAAGTATTACACGCCGGATCGGGTCAACCAACTGTACGTGGACTATTTCGCCGTAACTGCCGTCGGTCACGACGGATTTTCCGGCACGGGCAGTCTGAACGGCGAGGTGTACGTCGTCTATCCGGATGCGGACCGGACGGTTCATATCCTCGATACCCTGCGGGTGGAGTTTTACGGTCGGCACTATCAAAAACAGCCGACGACCGCCGCCTTGAAGGGCGAAGACGGTTTGATGCGGCAATATGAATTCACGCAAACCATCACCCGGGTGCGCGACGTGCGCAAATCGCACGGCGAAGAACTCGCGTAAGATCAGCCCGATCCCATATCTCTGTCCCGCAGCGGAAACCGGAATCAAAAATCCCGGCTGAAATCAGGAGAACCCTGATTTCAGCCGGGATTTCTTTGAGCGGCCTTTTGGAGCGCCTTACGAATCCCGCGGGATGATTGATGCGCGCAGACGCCGAGCTCTAAAAACAGCACTTTGCCGGTGCGGGTGCGCAGGAAATCCTCGCAGCGTTCGGATGCCTGATGCCAGCCCCTGTCCTCCGAGGATTTCGCAAGGTTTTCGGCAAAGGTTTTTTGAGAAAAAACTTGCAAAGCGCGCCGCGAATCGTATAATGAAGATATGTAGCGAGATCAAAAAAACGGATAGATCCGAAAAACGCATGAAAAAGATCACGGTTTTGGAAAAACTCTTGTCCGACGCGGTTTTCGACAGCGAAAATGAAGCGCGCCGCTGGGTCATGACCGGCCGCGTTTTGTGTAACGATCAGCGCGTGGACAGCGTGTTCGAGAAGATCGCGCCGGATGCGGTCATCCGCGTCAAGGAAGCGTATAAGCGGAATTTCGTCGGCAAAGGCTCGCTGAAGCTGTCCGGCGCGCTGTCCGCGTTCGGGATAACGGTATCGCGCCGCGTGTGTCTGGATTGCGGCGCCTCGACCGGCGGCTTTACCGACTGCCTTCTGCAGCACGGGGCGGATCGCGTGTACGCCGTGGACGCGGGCCACGGGATGCTGGCTGAAAAACTGCGCAAAGACGCGCGCGTTATCGATCTGGAACAAACGAATCTGTCGGATCCGTCGCTTGCCGCTCTCGATCCCGCGCCGGATCTCGTCACGCTCGATCTGTCGTATCTGTCCCTGAAGACCGCGTTTTTGCCGGTCGAGGAGATTTTGCACGGCAAAGGCGAGATCGTCGCGCTCGTCAAACCGATCTTCGAGACCGCCGACGCCGCCCTGCGCCGCTCCGGCGAGATCAACGACGAGGGCGCTCTGATCGCGGTATTGGAGGATCTGATCGCCTTCTTTGCCGAGCGCGCCGAGGTATCGGGTCTTTGCGCTTCTCCGGTGCGCGGCAACACCGGCGTCGTGGAGTTTTTCCTGCATCTCAAGCTCGGCGGCGCCTGCCGCTGTACGATCGAAAATCAAACGGACGCGATCCGGCGCGTCGTGGGAGAGGCGCTGGCGCTGCCGCGTTTTTCCAAAAAGGAGTCCAAATGAGCGAAAAAAAAGAGATCGCGATCTATACCGACGGCGCCTGCTCGGGCAATCCCGGAAAGGGCGGCTGGGCGGCGATCTTAACGTATCGCGGCACGGAAAAGGAGCTTTCCGGCGGCGAGCGGGAAACCACGAATAACCGCATGGAACTTACCGCGGTGATCATGGCGCTGGAAGCCTTGAAAGAACCCTGTTCCGTCACGCTTTACAGCGATTCCAAATACGTCGTGGATGCGCTCGAAAAGGGCTGGCTTGAATCCTGGGTTCGCCGCGGCTGGAAAAAAGCGGACAAAAGCCCGGTTTTGAACCGGGACCTCTGGGAGCGCTACCTTGCCGCGTCCAAGAAGCATACGATCCGGTTTGTCTGGGTCAGGGGGCACGACGGGCACGCGTATAACGAGCGCTGTGACCGGCTCGCCGTCGCCGCGATCGAGCGGTTTCGATAA
>CADBPF010000112.1 GCA_902796545.1 uncultured Ruminococcus sp.
GGTCACGGTAAACGGTCAGCGCGTCACGACCATCCAGAACCAAATGATGGGCGGCGGCATGGGCAATATGGGCGGCAACCCCGGCGGCTTCGGCGGCAGAGGGATGCGGTAAGCGCCGCGGCAAAGGGATCACTTTAAGGTCGTATTAAGGTTTTCGGTTTAGACTATCCGCAAACCGAACGGGAGGAAATATCCATGAAAAAACTACTTGCTTTATTTTTGGCGCTCACCCTTTGCGCAGTCTTTTGCGCCTGTTCTTCAGATTCGTCGAACGGATCCTCGTCGGATCCTTCCGCGTCCGGGGAACAAGGCGGTCCCGGCGGCACTCCGCCGGACGGCGCGCCCGGCGGCGGTCCGGGCGGATCGGACAGATCGTCCGTTACCTACGCCGGATCTTCCGTGATCGAAAGCGCCGCGACCGAGGAAGGCGCGACTTACGCATCCTCGACGGCAGATGAGTCCGCGCTTTTGATCGACACCTCGGAATCCGTCACGATCACCGATCCCACGGTCACCAAAACGGGTGACTCGAACGGCGGCGATAACTGCAACTTCTACGGGCAGAACGCGGCGGTTCTCGCCAAGGGCGGCGCGACCGTCACGATCACCGGCGGCACGATCACGTCCGACGCGACCGGCGCAAACGGCGTGTTCTCTTACGGCGGCAACGGCGGGCAAAACGGCGCCTCGGGTGACGGCACCACCGTCATTCTTACGGGCACGACCATCACGACCACCGGCTCCGGCTCGGGCGGGATCATGACCACGGGCGGCGGCGTCACCAAAGCCTACGATCTGACCGTCACCACGAGCGGGCAGTCCTCCGCACCGATCCGCACCGACCGCGGCGGCGGCAGCGTCGAAGTCACGGGCGGCACCTATACCTCCAACGGGCTCGGCTCTCCCGCGATCTATTCCACCGCGGACGTTACCGTTTCCGATGCCACGCTCGTGTCCAATCTTTCCGAGGGCGTGTGCATCGAGGGGCTCAATTCGATCACCCTGAACGATTGCGATCTGACCGCGAACAACACGAAATGCAACGGCAACGCGACCTTCCTTGACAGTATCATGATCTACCAGTCCATGTCGGGAGACGCCGCAAGCGGCACCTCGTCGTTTACCATGACGGGCGGTACGCTCACCAGTAAAAGCGGACACGTGTTCCACGTCACGAACACGAGCGCCGTGATCACCTTGTCGGGCGTCAGCATCACAAACGAGGACGGAGCAAACGTGCTTCTTTCCGTCTGCGGCGACGGTTGGAGCGGCGCAAGCAACGTTGCGACCGTCAACGCGATCGGGCAAATGCTTTCGGGCGCGATCCTCGTCGGATCGGATTCCACGCTCACCTTGAACCTTTCGGACGAAACGAGCTTTACGGGTCAGATTCACGGCAAGATCACAAACGCCTCCGGCGCAAGCGTTTCCACCGAGGTCGGCAGCGTGTCCGTCACGCTGTCCGGCGGAAGCACCTGGACGCTTACCGGCGACAGTTACGTCACGAGCTTCACGGGCGACGCGGCAAACGTGATCGCAAACGGCTACACGCTTTACGTAAACGGCGTGGCTCTGACCGGCACGAACTGATTTTTTCAGCGCAGCATGCCCCCCGAAAAGGAAAACGGAGCGCCGTATTTCGGCGCTCCGTTCGGCGTTTTTTGAAATTTGAAAGTAGATTTCAAATTTTTCTTGTATTTCCGATCGCCCGGTGGTAGAATAATTCAAACGATCCCGGATCGTCGGGTATCGCCGATCAAAAAACGGAGGAAAAGGGCCATGACGGGCAAACGCGGTGTGCTTTCGGCGCTGCTTGCGGCGTTGCTGCTGCTTGCTTTGATCGGCTCTTTTGCCTTGATCGTTCACGAGGCGGAGCACGATTGCAGCGGGGAAGGCTGCCCGGTCTGCGCCATGATCGCGATCTGTCGCGACACCCTGCGGCGTTTTACGGGCGCCGTCGTCCTGGGCGCGGCGGTCGTTTGGCTTATCTCGTTTTTTGCGCTCGGCGTTTGCATATCGGCGCGTGAGCGCTGCGTCAAAACCCCCGTTTTCTTAAAAGTCAAGCTTCTCAATTAAATCGGAGATCCGTACAAGGACCTTGTCTGCCGATCCGGCAGGCTTTTCCGGCGTGTGCCGGAGGTCCTTGTATTTTTCTGTCTTTTTTTGGGATTTTTACGATGGATCGGAGGTTTTTCTCATGTTGAAAAAAGTTTTGATCGTTCTGTTTTGCCTCTGCATTGTCTGCGGAGCTTTCACGGCCTGCACCGCGGCGCACGCTGTGACGTGGATCTGACGGTATTATCGAGTACCATGGTCTATTCCGAGGTTCTGCACATGATGGAGTCGCCGGACGACTATCTCGGAAAAACGGTCAGGATGCGCGGTTCCTTTGCGTACGGTCAGGGAGATGACCGCTATTATTTCGCTTGCCTGATCGCCGATGCGACCGCCTGCTGTTCGCGGGGGATCGAATTCGTTTTGAAGGACGCGCGCGTCTTCCCGGACGAATATCCCGCGGTGGGGAAAGAGATCACCGTAACGGGTGTGTTCGACACCTATTACGAGGGCGATTTCCGCTTCTGCCAGTTGATCGACGCCTCGATGACCGAAAGCGCCTGAACGCGATCCCCGCCCCGGGCGCCGCTTTCGCGGCGCCCGTTTTCTTGCAAAAGACCGGCGTTTTTTCGTTTGATTTTCGCTCTTTGCGTGGTATAATGGAAAAAACACGACCGGAGGGGATCGGATGCGGATCTACACGCGCAAAACAAAGCCGAAGCTGTACGTTCTTTTGGCGGTCAGTATCGTCTTTTTGATCGCCTCGATCCCTTTGTATTACGCATCCTCTTCCGCACCCGGCCTCTACGCTTCGTACTGGGCGCTCTTTTTTCTGACGGTTTTGGGCTTTCTTATCCGGGCGCTTGTCGCGCAGATGGGCTATAACCCGTATTCGTATAACACGATCATCTATTTCGGATTCGCGCTTTTTCTGTGTTCGCTTGCCCTGTCGCAGATCTTTGCCGCCTATCGCTGTTTTTCCGCTTCCGAGGCCTTTTTTCTCAAGGACGCGGCACGCGTGCTGCTTTCCGGCGCGCAGGATTATATGCGCCTGTCGTTGCCCTTTCTTGCGCTCTTTTCGCTTGCGCTGATTTTAAGCAATCTCGTACTGATTCAAAAGGAGGGCTTTCGCGTGCCGAACGCGCTCGGCATCCTGCTTGCGCTGTGCCTTCTCGGCGGGGAGGCGATCCTTTGGTTCGTGCTGGATCGGGAAGGGCTTTCCGGGCTTTTCCTCGGACTGTTTTCGATTTTGTATCTCTACGTGGAATGTATGCTGATCGGCACGATCTTCGCTCTCTTCTTTGCCGCAAAGCACCGGAGCGCGTACGATAAGGAATATCTTATCATCCTCGGCTGCCGCGTGTTTTCCGACGCAAGCCCCTCGCCTATTCTGCGCGCGCGGGCGGACGCGGCGATCGCGTTTGCCGAGGCGCAGGAAGCGGCGTGCGGCAAACGGGCGCGCTTCATCGCAAGCGGCGGCAGGGGATCGGACGA
>CADBPF010000113.1 GCA_902796545.1 uncultured Ruminococcus sp.
CCGCAAAGCACTTTTTCAAAAGTTCGAATCCATCCGTCAAAAACGAATCATCCACCTTTTCGTATCTCATGGTTATAAAACCGGTCGGTATCCGTTCCAAGAGGGTATTGACGGGTATGCGGGAGGCGTGATAAAATCGATTCGTTAAAATACATTCTGATTTCAGGGTTGACATCGTGAAACGAACCAAGTCGAAAACCGTCGATCCCGGACGTCGTGATCCCGCGCCGCGCGCTCTCGCCGTCCGTTCGCTTTTGATCCCGACCGCGGTGATTTTGGCGATCCTGCACGCCGCCATCATCATTTCGATCGTCTCGATCAACCAAAACAGCGCGCGCCTGTCTGCGATCATGCAGGATTTCGGCGATTACAGCGCGGACGCGACCTCGCTTCTGGCGGGTTCGAGTTTACTCAGCGAAACCTCGAGCAATTACGTGCTGATGCCCTTCGACGAATCGGGAGAGCCGAACCTCGGGGTCCTGGTCGCCTATACGGAGGAACTGAAAAATCCCCGACGCGGGCACGACGTGTCGGCGCGGTTTGCGCACTACGAAGTCGGTGCGGACGCCGCGGAGTTGTTGAACGCGGCGGCGGCGAGCGCCGAGCGGATGAACGAGGCGCAAAGCCACGCGATCGAACTGGTGCGCTCCGTGTATCCCTTGCCCGCGATCCCGGCGTTGGACGCTTTGCCCCGCTATTCGCTTTCCGAAGAGGAAGCGTCGTTGACAAACGAAGAAAAACTGGATCGCGCGATCAAACTGGTCTTCGGCGGCGGCTACACCGCCGACAAAGCCTCCGTTTCGCAAAACGTCAACGCCTGCGTATCTTTGCTCCAACGCGAGATGCAGCAGAAGGCGGGAGAGGCTTCCGCTCAGATCGCGTCCGGCAGACGGATGCTCTGGGCGATGACCCTTTCGATCATCGCGGTACTGCTCGTCGTTTTCGTGCTGTTTTATCGTCTTCTGGTATTGCCGCTGACCCACTTTGCCAGGGGGATCGACTCGGACGAGGCGCTGGAAGAACGGCGCGGTCTGCGCGAGGTGCGTCTGCTTGCCGGGTCCTATAACGCCCTGCGCAAACGCCGCAACCTGACCGAGCGTTTTCTGCGTTCCGCTGCCAATACCGACGCGCTCACCGGACTGCCCAACCGTTTCAGCTTCAACCACTATCTGCTGGAGCACGAAAACACCGGCGACTCGGTCGGCATCGTCCTGTTTGACGTGAACAATTTGAAGATCGTCAACGATACCAAAGGGCATCTTGCCGGCGATAAGCTCATCTGCGCCGCCGCCGAGTGTATTTCCGATATCTTCGATCCGGCGCACAGCGGCCGCTGTTTCCGCATCGGCGGGGACGAATTTGCGGTCTGTATCACAAACGAGACCCAAGAGACCTTCGAGCGTTTGATCGACGAATTTTTGGAGGAACAGACCCGGCGCGGCATCGGGATCGCCTACGGTCACGCGTACGGCGCCGCGGGCGAGGGCTCCTCGTTCGACGATCTTTTTGAGCAGGCGGACCGGTCCATGTACGAAATGAAAGAAAAAATGCACGTGTTTCGCACGTAATAGCGCAGACTTTTCCACAATTTCAAATGAAAAAAGCGCCGGTCAAAGCAAGCTTTGACCGGCGCTTTTTATATTTCACCGTAAGCGTTCTCCGGACAAGGGGCGATCCCGCTTTTTTCGGAATCGCGCTCCGGCGGAGCGGAAACAACTGCGGCTTTTCCGGAAAGGCACGATTTTTGTTGCACGAATCCAAACTATTTTGTATAATGAACCTGTATTCTCGGATCAATACGGATCTTTGGAACTTTTGGAGATTTCAGATATGACGAAAATTCACGGAAAGAAGCTTACTTTGATCGTGATCCTCGGCGGGGTGATCGTTGCCGCGATCCTGATCTTGAGCACGCTGCTGATGGGACGATCGGCGCAGCAGGGAACGAAAGATGCCGTTCGCTCCGTCAGCCTTTTGTACCTGGATGAGCTTGCCGGAAGACGGGAACAGGTCGTGGCGGATAACCTTCAGCGTAAGATCGACGATATCTATATGCTGATCGGGCTGATGGATGACGACGATCTGAGCGATCTGGAACATCTCAAGGCCTATCAATCCCAGATGAAACAGCTGTTCCATCTGGAAAAATTCGCGTTTGTGGATGAGGACGGTCTGATTTATACTTCCAAAGGTACCCAGACGAACATCGACGAGTATCGGTTCGATCATCGGACCCTCTCCGCACCGGACATTTCCATCTTAAACCCGGAAAACAGCGAAAAGAAGATCGTGATCGCGGTCCCCGTGGAGCCGCGCTTATTAGGGAATAAAACGCTCACGGTTTGTTTTATGGAGATCGATATGCCGGAAATGCTTCGCGGCGTTTCCATGACCTCCGGCGAGAACGACGCTACGTTTTGCAACATTTACACGCCGGACGGGATCGCGCTCAGCAATACGGTGCTCGGAGGACTCGCGGCGGAAGATAATTTGCTGGAAGCGATGCGGCACGCTGATTATTCGGAAGGCTATTCGTATGAAAAGTTCGTTTCCGATTTTCAAAGCGGCGTCGGCGGAAGCGTATCTTTTACCTACAACGGGATCCAGGAAACCTTGAGTTACGTTCCGGTCAACGGCACGGACTGGATGCTGACTTATTTGATCCGCGAGAGCGTGATCGCCGAGAAAATCGGCGTGATCTCCGAGGGCATGACGGTGCGCAGTTTGATCCAGTCGGGGCTGACCGTGCTCGTGCTCGTCTTGATATTCGTATTTATCGTTGCGCAGATGCGTCAGAATGCAAAG
>CADBPF010000114.1 GCA_902796545.1 uncultured Ruminococcus sp.
ACTACGTGAAGACCACCGTGTACCTGAAGACCATCGGTACCAACGGCACCAACCTGGTCGCCACCATCAACACCACCTCGGGCGGCAGCGCGGATCTCGATCCCTCGCTGCGCGTGCTGCTCGTTGACAAGACCAACAACAAGACCTACATCTACAAGCCGATCACCGGCGCGAGCTATCTGAGCAGCAACACCGCTCTGAGCGCGGCTGACGGCACCAACGACGCCGTCACCACCATCGCGACCAGCGGCACGCAGGTCCTGTTAGCCACCATGACGGCCAACACGGTCTATACCTTCGACGTCTACGTCTGGTACGAAGGCGAAGATCCGGAATGCAAGACCGTCAACGCTCAGACCCTCGCGGCGACCAACTTCTCGATCGACTTCGAGATCGCGTAATTCGTCTGACAAAACACGTTTGTATTCGACCGGAGGCGCCGTGCGGGAGATCCTCTTCCGCACGGCGTGCGGTCAAACACCCAAAAAGCCGGTTTTCCAACCGACTTTGCTTGGGTACTCTGCAGAGTAACTAAGTGATCGTATCCGGCGTTTGGAAAGACGCATTCCAAACGCCGGAACGAACCAACAAGCCTTTTCCCGTTTCCTTTTGCGTGAAAAAGGACGCCGGAAAACGCTTGATCGATAAGCTTCCTGCAAGCAAACACTCTTCGGGCTTCCCTGCCCGTTTCCGCCGTATGAAGCTTTGCGGCGTTTTTTTCATCCGGGGCACGTCACCGACAAATCCGGGCGCGATTTCCGATTTGCGTCCGACCAAAAGAATCGACGGGAAAGGTAGGTGTACCGCTTGCCGACAAGCAAACAAAAGCATGCGCTCGTATTCTCGGCGATCGGTCTGTTCCTGCTTTTGGTCGTCCTGCTGTTGGCGCTTGCGATGTATTTTGCCTCCTCGTTCGGCTGGTTTGCTCAAAGCACCCGGGCTGACGCGCAGGATTTAGGCTCGCAGCTGACCGAGGATACCGGCGCGGAGATCCGGGAATTCCACGTCTATAAGCGCGACGGGCTCACCCACGGCGCCGCGGAAGTCTCCAACAGCATCCCCGGCGATCCCTTATACTATCAGCAGGTCAGTCTGACCGAATACGATACGGTCTTTACCGATCGCAACGTGGACACGCCGATGATCTTCAAGGTCATCATCGACCACGTCAATACGAATTTTGCCGGTCTGACCGTCACGGTCACCTGCCCCGAGAATACGACGAATTATCTCGACGAAGACAACAATCTCGGCAACTTTTTATCCAATATCTGCGCGATCCGCTGCGGCTACGGCACGGCGGAACTGAACGCCGAGACCGATCCCGACGAGATCTATTCCGGCGCGGTCGCGCTGTTGGAGAATTCCCAGCCCGGCTCGTTTGCTTCCGTGAACGCCCAGTATCAGAACACGGGCAAGGTCAACGAATTGACCTTTACGCTCGGGCAATATACCGCGCAAAACGATACGATCACCGTTTATCTCGAGCTCTCCTACAACGCCGAGCTCGTGGACGCGTATATCACGCAAAACGGCATTGAGATTACCTCGCAATCCACCGCCGGCAATGATATCCAGGACTTCGTAAACGATCTTTCGGAGTTCAAGTTTACCTACCAATAAATCCGGAGAATCGCGCATTTTGCGCTTTTCTTTTACGCGCGCGCGTGTGCGCGTATAGGCGCGTAGCCGCGCGCGTACGCATATGCGCATCCAAGTTGGAAGCCCATTTTCCCCACCCGTTCGGTGGGATTCTGTGAAAGGAACCACGTCGGCATGAAAAAAACGCTGCGCATCTCCCTGATCGCGCTCCTGTGCGCCGCCGCGACGCTGTTCTGCGCCGCGACGGGTGCTTTCGCGTGGCTTGCCGGCATTCTCAATTCGATCCGTCCGACCGCGGATAAAGGCTCCGTGATCCAGCAGTATTTCCATTGCGGAAGCGGAACCGAAAACGATCCCTTCGTGATCACCCGTCCGATCCACTACTATCACTTGGTCGAGCTGTATCAGAGAAGTTCGAGTTTTGCCTCCGGCGGCGATTCCGGGCTTCCCGGCTATTATTTCCAGCTCGGCTACGATCTGGCGGGCAACGGTACGCTGCAGGTCTATAATTACGACGAATTCGGTCAAACGGACGGCACCTTTACCGATGCGCTCAACATGGCGTATTATTCCGACGACTACGCGCTTTTGCCGATCGGCACCTCCGACGTGCCCTTCAACGGCACCTTTGACGGCAGCGATCTGACGATCGAAAACCTGAACGTGCGCGCCACCGAAACGATCAGCGGCACGACCTACGGCACCTCCGACGTCGGCATTTTCGGTTATCTCGGAGAAGACGCCGACGTGCACAACGCCTATTTTGAAAACGTTTCGATCGACCTTTCCGGCACGAACGCTTTGCGCACCGTAACGGGCCATAACACCACGGTCCACGATTCCGATAACGACAGCACGCCCGATCTGGTCTTTGCCGGCTATATCGCCGGCCACGTTTACACCACGAGCCGCGTGCAGGACGTTTACGTGAACGATTGCACGCTGTTGGGCGGCGACGCGGCGACCTGCGGCTTCGGCTATTTCGGCTGCGTGGAAGACGCCACGACCGGCACGGTCGTGACCCAGCTCGGCAGCGAGGTCGTGACCCTGCGCACCAAGGGAAGCGATGCCGGTTTCGGCGGCAGCGTCGAAATGGACAAGCTCTATAACCGCGTACTTTCCGTGCTCCAGGACGCGCGCGCCAACTATACCCGCCTCGGCGCGAACAACTATTACCACTACACCACCGAAGAGCGCGTGGATATTTACGAGGCGACCGAAGATTCGGAGGAGCGCGTAGAGCGCAGTTATACCGACGCGGGCGCGCTGACCAATCAGCAGCGCGGCTACTTCTCCACCAAGGGCGGCAACTACGTGCTGCACAACCGTACCGACACGAACTCGTACCTCTACGTTTCCAGTCTGACCCAAAGCCAGGGCATGACGGTTACCACCTACCTGCACAAAAACGAGTTTCTCGACGCGTTTTATATCAAGAGCGGCACAAACTGCCTGTCTTTGACGGATGCGGGCGCGCTCACCAACCAGACCTCCGAGGATCAGGCGACGCTGTGGGTCCTGGATGAAAACGACCACCTTTACACGATCCTGGACGGCACCGTAACCTATCTCAACCGCGCGGCAAACGGCACGCTTACTACCTCGGCGACCGTTTCCACGACCTGGACGCGCGACGCGCAAAATCGCCTGTCCGTCAGCGTTTCCGGCACGCCGAACTATCTTTCCTACCGCGTGATCGATCCTCTCGCCGGCTGGACTTTGAGCCCGCACACCGCGACCTATACGATCTCGGACGGCGCCGGTCATTATCTCTCCGGCACGCAAAGCGGCGTATCGAACGTGAATACCGCGTCCGCTTCCTCCAAGTGGCTCCAGACGAATCCCGGCGGAAACACCGCGTTTTACGTGACCGAAAACGGCGTCAACTACTATCTCGGCCTGAACGGCGGCGCGCTTGGGACCTCCACGACCTCCACGACCTGGACGCGCGACTCAAACGGTTATTACGCGACCGTAAACGGCGACAAACTCTATCTTACCTACGACAACGGCTGGAAAGCCGTGCCGATCGACTGCTACAAGATCGCGTCCGGCACGCATTATCTGACCGCGACCACAAGCGCCGTTTCCGATTCCACGCAGGCAAACAGCGTGGATTGGCTCCTGTCCAACCCGAGCGGCAACACGCAGTTCTACACCCTGATCGGCGGTCAGAAATATTATCTGACCGTGGACAGCGGCGCGCTCACGGTTTCCGCCACCCCCGCGACCTGGGTCCAAAACGGCGATTCGTATTACCTCTCGCAGAACGGCAAGGATTATTATCTCTGCTACGAGAACGGCTGGAAGGTCAAGACCCTGACCTACCAGCTCATCAGCGACGGCGCGGGCCACTATCTGAGCCTGACCAATACCGGCGCGATCGAAAACCAGACGCAAGCAAACGCCACGCATTGGTATTTCACCGCCTCCGGCGCGATCTACGCTTCCGTCGGCAATACGACCTATTATCTGCGCGAAAATAACGGTCTGATCACCACGACGCAGGCGTCTTCCGCCACCGAATGGGAAACTTCCGGCGGCAGCTATTACGTCGAGGGCGACACGACGCGCATCTGCATCGGCTATGACAACGGCTGGAAAACGATCCGCGTCAACAACGGCACGCTGATCGGCGACGGGAACGGCAATTACCTGCGCGTGACCGGCACCGGCACGACCGCCTTTACCTCCACGACCAATATCGATCTTGCCACCCGCTTTACCTTCTCGAACACCACCGGCAACCCGCGCGGCACGATCTCCACGACCATCAACACATCGACCGTTTATCTGCGCAACTACAACAACGGCACCCTGCAGCTCACCACGACCGCGGGCAACGCCACCACCTGGCAGAACGACGGCACGAGCATCTACGCCGCCGGCAACGGCAACCGCAGCTATTATCTGATCTTCGACGGTACCTGGCAGCTCTCCACCTCCCGTTCGGACACGAAATACCGCATTTCAACCGGCGGCAACTACATGAGTGCGAACGGGACGACCCTTTCCCACACGACCAACGCCTCCGATGCGCTCTTGTTCAACGCAACGAGCGGCACGATCAGCACCGTGATCGACGGCACGACCTATAACCTTTACGCGCCGACGACCAACAACGGCGCCATGTCGCTGAGCGACTCAAATTCCCGTTCCTGGACCACCAACGGTTCACGTCGCTATTTCTCCTCCGGCGGTATCTTCGGTTGGGGTGCTACAAACTACTATATCCGCTACTATAATGACGCCTGGACCGTGAACACCACGCAGGGCAACGCTTCGGCTCTGACCTTTACCGAAGTGGATCTCACCTTCTCCTCCGCGACGCAGACGATCAACGACGCCTACCCCACCCTGACCACTCCGACCGGCCAGGAGCCCGCGCCGGAGATCGACGTGCAGGACGCAAGCAGCGCCGTGCCGGAGATCACGGTCGATACCGTGGCCGCGGATCACAGCCTGTCCTGGGTCCCCGAACGGCTGCAGGTCGTGGAAAAGAGCGTTTCGACCGATCGCACCGGCACCTATTTCCCGTTGCGCGTCGATCTCGACGAAAACGACGACTATCCCGAGGGTTACGCGGTCAGCCCGAAAAACACGGGCTATATCGTCTCCGGCGCCTACAGTACCACCTCTTCCTACACTATGAACAATACCCGTTATTATCCGAACGCGGATATCCGTATTTCCGGGTACGACATTGAGAATATCGACGCGTCCTACAACGCGAACACGAACAGCTTCACCTCGGTCTATACGGTCAACGCGAGCGGCAACCACGTGCTCACCGACGCGGAAAAGAACGCCTTTATCGCTTACAGCGTGGCGGAAGAGCAGTTCTTGGAGACTCTGGACGGCGCGGAAAACGTGTACGGCCTGCACTTCATGAACGCGAAGATCAGCACCCAGCATACGATCCGCGCGCGCGAAGCGACCGTGCTCGGCACGACCTATCAGAACTACGAGCTGCCCGAGGACAGTATCGACTTCAACGTCATCGAGCGCGGTACGATCAATTTCTTTGCAGGAAGCTATTTTCCCGGCAACAACGCGTTTTTCTCGCTCCATCGCATCTACCGCGATGAAAACGACGATATTTCCGCGATCAAAGAGATCGACCGGGTCTATCAGCACGCGACCCTGAAAGGCGCCAAGCCCTATATCTTCCGTTATACCGACGGCACCTACACCAACGCGGACGGAACCTACAGCGGTGCGACCTCGCTTGCCCCGGGCTACGATTCCACCGAGGTGTTCAACCGCTCCTGGATCACGAATCCCTCAGGCGTCAGCCAGGAACACAAGGTCTATTATTTCGAGATCCCCTGTAACAAGGGCGAATACGCGCTCGGCTCCGTCAGCGGCAAGACCGGCGCCTATCTCATGTACCTCGATATCGCTTCCAACGGCGGCGACGCGATCGAATCGATCGTCAGCAGCGAAGGCAACGACGTGACCCAAAGCTTCAACGTGGAATTCCGCAGTGCGCCGGATACGGTGGATCACTCCATCTTCCAGTTCGCGATCGACGCGCCCGACGGCACGGATCCGAGCACCTTTTCCTGCAACGTGGTCTTCGACAAGAGCCAGACCGGGAACGGCAGTTATCCGTCGGGGCTTTATACGCTGACGATCGTGAACCATTCTAATGCGGATCTCACGCTTTATACCTTCCTCTGCGACAACGACAACGATCCGCTGAACGATTTCCCCTACGCCTATCGGGTCGTTTACACCAACGCCACGCAGACGGCAACGATCATCCCCACCCTCTTTGAAAACGATTACTGGAAGTCGGTCGCGGGCTTCACGATCCCCGCAACGGGTACCGCCTACGAGGTCACCTATTCCTGATGCGAAAGACCGACATCATCAAACGCCCCGCCCACCGCGCCGCAAGCGTTTTGAACGCCGTCGTTTGTATCCTGTTCGGCGTTCTGATCCTTTGCGTTGTCGCCGTGGGCGTGTTCGTTTTACTCTTCTCGAAAAACGGACAACCGTTTTTTCTCGCCGACAAAACGGTGTTGTGGATCCTGACCGACTCCATGGCGGACGAGATCCCCGAAAACACCTTTATCCTCGCGCAAAAGGTCGATCCGGACGAGATCGAACCGGGCGACGTGATCACCTTTATTTCCGATGATCCGGACTTAAACGGCGCGCGCAACACGCACAGAGTCCTCAAGATCAGCGAGGACCGGAGCCTGTTTTATACGAAAGGCGATCACAACGCCGTTGCCGACCGGTATCCCGCCCGCGCCGAAAACGTGCTCTGCCGCTACGAAAGCAAGATCGACTGGCTCACCACCGTCGGCAGACTGTTCGTAAATAAGACCGGACCGATCATCTATTTTGCCGCCGTAATGATCCTTTTGGATCTCTTCCTCTTCCCGCTCTTTTACGGGCTGATCCGCAGCAAAAAGGAAAAACTCGCCCGCGAAAAGCAATCGGCGCTGGAAGACGCGGTCAAAGCGGAGGTGGAGCGCCTGCAGCGCGAGGCGGCGCAGAGCGCTCAAACGGACGGCGACCAACAACTAAACGCCTCCGCTTCTACCGACTCCCCCGCCGGAAAAGAGCCGCTGCAAAGCGCGCCGGAAACCGTGCCCGATCCCGGCGAAAACGCCTGAAAACCGATCGCCTGATCCCCGGTTTTTCCGGAAAACCGGTACTTTTGATCCGGATTTGAGCGGAAAACCCCGTTTTTTTACGATTTTTTGCTTTTTCTGCACGAAAAAGATTGACAAATCTTTTCTAAATTATTATAATCTTACATATAGACTCGCATAGGTATGTGCGGATCTATTGGATTTTTGTTTGTATCAACCATGAAATTTCATTCATTCGCAGAAAGGATGTCTGTTTTATGGACAATCTGGAAACCGTGAAAGAAGAACCGAAAAAGCCCTCCGGCGTAAAAAAAGTTTTGAACGTGATCCTGAATATTTTTATCTGGATCTTCGTCGTATTTGCCGTGGTGATGACGATTCTTTCCTTTGCCGCGCAATCCAACTCGGAAGGCGTTCCCTCCTTGTTCGGAAAATGCATTCTCACCGTGAACACCGACTCCATGTCCCCCACCTTCAACGCGGGTGATCTGTTGATCGCAAACCGCGTCGATCGTGATACCGCAATGAACCTTGAAGTCGGCGATATCATTTCGTTCCGTGCCGATATCAACCACGACGGTCTTGCCGATATCAACACCCACCGCATCGTGGAAGTCGTTCCCAACCAGGAAAAAGGCGTTTCCTACAAGACCAAGGGCGACAACATGGAAACCAACCCCATTTCCGACCAGGACGCTTCCGGCGGCATCGATCTGGTCCATTGGTCCAGCGTCGTTTGCCAGTATGACGAAGAAAACGGCACGCGTCTGGCCGGCGTCGGCAAGGCGCTGCAGTTCATCCAGCAGCCCACCGGCTTTTTGGTCTGCATCGTGCTCCCGCTCGTGCTCTTCTTCCTCTATGAATTGTTCAAATTCATCAAGGCGATCATCTTCGTGAAGAGCAGCGGCAAGAAACAGATCACCGCCGCGGATGAAGAACTCATCAAGCAGCGCGCGATCCAGGAATTTTTAGCTTCTCAAAAGCAGGAACAGACCCCTCCTCCTCCCGCAGCGACCGACGAGACCCCCGCGGACGAGACGCCCGCCGAGGAAACCCCTAAAACGGAGGAAGCGCCCGAGGAACCGGCTTCTGCAAAAGAGACTCCCGTGGAACAGACTGCCGTCGAAGAGACCGAAGCCGAGCAGGAGGCAAACGAAAAAGACGAGGCGACCGACGCCTGACTTTTCAGTCAAAGCAAGGTTTCCCGATCTGCCGCAGGTGTGATGCATCGTCCATCTCATCCGGTCTGCGGTTGACGTACCAGGGTTCAACTTGTCAGTCGGACCCCGCATCCGCGGATGCGGGGTCTTTTCAACGAGTAACTACCACCGGAAAGGTTTATACACATGGATGCATTTTTGAATTGGTTTTTCGCCTTCATGACCACGATGTTCAAGGCGGTCTGGGAGAGTATCTCCGGGCTGTTCAGCGGTCTGATCCAGGTTTTCAATTTTCCCCTGTTTTACGATCAGCTGAACCAGTACAAGTCCGGCTTCAACGTACTCGGCTGGATCCTTTGCGTGCTCACCGTGATCTTCGCTTACGCGATCTGGGCGGCGATCATTGCCTTGATCGTGATCGCGATCCGCAAGTACGTGCGTTTCAGAAAAACGATCGTCGGCAACGAAGATCTCTTGGAAGAGATCGCGGATCTGCATCGCGACGTGGTCAAGCTGACCGCGGAAAAAGAGCGGATCCTTGCCATGAAATTGGAGCCGACCGGTCTTTCCTACGCCGATCTTCGTTCGATCTTTGAAGACGAATCCAAACAGCTCGAAGGCACGGTCGCTGCCGGAACCGCCGCCGCGGGCGGCACCGGCGAAGGCGGCGAAAACGCCGAGGTTCCGGGCGACGGAAAACGCTTCTTCCGTCTGTCCGCCGTGGACGACAAGTACACCTACTACGTGCCGCCGGAATACGATCGCAGCATGACGCTTAAAGAGATCTGCGACGATATCCGCAATTTTGCCTGCTCGCGTTCCCGTTTGTTCTATGAGATCAAGATCATCCGCCTGATGATCGCGGGACTTGCCTCCACGAAGCTGATCCTCTTACAGGGGATTTCCGGCACCGGTAAGACCTCCCTGCCGTACATGATGGGCAAATACTTCATGAACGACGCCACAATCGCGTCCGTCCAGCCGTCCTGGCGCGACCGCACCGAATTGTTCGGCTATTTCAACGAGTTCACCAAGAAGTTCAACGAGACCGAGGTCTTGAAGCGCATTTACGAATCCTCCTTCAACGACGATATCAATATCATCATCCTGGACGAAATGAACATCGCCCGCGTGGAGTATTACTTTGCGGAAATGCTTTCCATCCTGGAAATGCCGGACGTGAGCGAATGGAAGATCGAACTCGTTCCCTCCACCTGGGATACCGACCCGAAGCACCTGCAGGACGGCAAATTGCAGATCCCGCAGAACGTCTGGTACATCGGTACCGCCAACAACGACGACTCCACCTTCTCCGTTTCCGATAAGGTTTACGACCGCGCGCTCGTCATCAACCTGGACAGCAAGGGCGTGCCCTTCGACGCGCCGGACACCGAGCCGAAACACATTTCCTACTCCTACGTGGAATCGCTCTACTCGAAAGCGATCGAAGAGCATCCGATGAGCGAGGAGCTTTTGGATAAGATCGGCAAGCTCGATATCTACGTGATCGAGAAAATGCGCGTGGCGTTCGGGAACCGTATCATGAAGCAGCTGCGCATTTTCGTCCCGGTTTACATTGCCTGCGGCGGCGACGAGCTGGAAGCGGTGGACTACATCCTCGCCACCAAGGTGTTCCGCAAGTTCGAAAGCCTGAACCTCTCGCTGATCCGCGACGAGATCCGCGGTCTCATCGCCTTTTTGGACAACACCTTCGGCAAAGACACGATGAAAGAGTGCATCGCGTATCTTTTAAGACTGCAAAAAATGTATTAAGCGCTTTGACGCTTGGAATCCTTCGGGAAAGGAGGGCACGGTATGGCAGAAGAAAAGGCCCGCGCGGAAAACAAACCCGTCAGTACCTCGCAGCAGGTTTATGACGATACGGTCTTTTTCATCGACGGGTTGATCCAGAGCTATTCCGCATACAAAGATATTATCCAGATGATGCGGGACGGCAAGGCGACCATCGAACTGAAAAAACGCTATATGCTCCGCGCGATCGACGAGACCTGGGTCAATATCGTGGAAGATACCTTGCCCGCGCTCGATACCCTGATCCGCAACCCCTCCAAGTTCATCGAGGAACGCGAAGAGATCCTGCCCGTGGAGCTTTCCCACAATATCACGAGCCGTTCCTTACAGCATCTGGCGCAGCACACCAACCTGATCGATAAGATCGAGGGCGATAAGATCACGCCGTCCAAGATCCTGAATATCTTTCGCGAGGAAACGATCCAGACCTACGAAAACAAGTTCGTCAATACCCTGCTCAACCGCCTGGCGATCTTCGTGAACCGACGCTATGAGATCGCGCTCAAAGAGGGACAGGACGAAAAGACCACCTCGCTCCATTTCAACGAGACCTTCACCCACGGCGACGTGCAGGGCAAAATGCATTTGAGTTTTGAGCTCGTGCAGTCCGCCGAGGGCGACGAAAAGGTCGAAAAGAATTACGTCAAAACCACCGACCTCTGGCGCCGCGTCGTGCGGCTCAACCAGATCTGCACCGCGTACGCGAGTTCCCCCTTCGTGCAGGAAATGGGCAAAAGCTATATCCGCCCGCCGGTGATGCGCACCAACGCGATCTTGAAAAACAAGAATCTGCGGCAATGCCTCGCGCTTTGGGAATTTATCGAAAGCTACGACAACGCGGGCTACAGTATGCTCGTGGAAGAATCCTTAGAAAAGGTGGACGACAAATACGTGCGCGAACTGTATTCCACGCTCGCGCTGCAGTATCTGATCTTCCGTTATAACGTCCACAACGAATTCGATCCCGAACAACGGCTCGATTCCCGCATCACGGACGACGTGTTGAAGCCCCGGATCATCGATCAGCTGTCCGAGGCAAGCGAGGATCAATACGATCTGACGCTGAATGAAGAGGTCCGCGGCCCGACCCTGCCCGCGCGCACGCGCTACGGTATGCTCACGCCGGACGACCGGCTGATGCTCTTTGCTTTGAACGTGGCGCTGGACGCCGCGGATATTTTAGAAGGCGAAACGCTCTCCCACGCCGAAATCCCGGAACCGGAACCGGACGAGGCGATCCCGCCGGACGCGTACGACGATCGCGTGGAGCCCGAACCCGAACCCGAACCCGAGCCGGAGCCGGAGCCCGAGCCCGAGCCGCAAACGGAAGAACAAAGCGCGGCTGAAACGGTCTCATCCACTGCGCGGCCCCACAGCCACCGGAAATTTGCCTCTCAAAACGCGCCGCACGCGGCATTTTCCATTTCCCGTCCGGTCTATCGGCCGCGGCGAGGCTCACAAAGGCGGTATTGACGATGAAAAAAGCAAAAAAGACGCCTCTTGCCCGGGTCCTGAACGTGATCAGCACGATCGTTCTCATCTTCGCGATCCTGATCTTCGTATTCATCCTGTTTTCCAATCTGCGCGGCGAAATGCTCTTTATCGGGGATCGCGCGCCCGTTTGGGTCCGCACCGACAGTATGGAGCCGACGATCCCGGCGCAGAGTTACGTGGTGATCCGCAAGGCGGATTCAAGCGAGGTCGCAGTCGGGGACGTGATCCTCTTTGCTTCCGACGATCCGCGATTGGAGGGCGCGAACAACCTGCACCGCGTCGTGGAGATCGTCGGCGATCACGAGGAATTCGTAACCAAGGGCGACAATCCGCAGACCAACCCGTTGGCGGACAAACAGACCGCCAAGGCGGAAAAGGTGATCGGGATCTATGAGCGCACCCTGCCCGTCTTGTCCGCGCTCGTGCGGTTTCTGACCACGCCGATCGGGATCGCGGTCACGCTGTTTGTCTTATTTGCACTCAACCTTCTCTCCTCCCTGCCGGATCTCAAACGCGCCTCTGCCGAACGCAAAGCCAAAGCTGCCCAAAAGAAACAGGACGAATTGGACGCGCTCGTACAAGCCGAGGTGCAGAAGCTGAAAACCGAGCAAGGCGCCGGAGAAAGTGAAGCTTCCGACCCGAATCCCGAATCCAAAAAATAGACGAACTTCCGTTTCAGAAAGGAATCCGCCATGTTTCGTAAATCTAAACTGAAAAAAGAGATCAACGCCTGCAAAAAGAAGATCGCTACCCTGGAGCAGAAGCGTTCCCGCTCGCAGGCGGCGCTGGTCAGCGCGATCCTGACGCATCAGGATCCGGACGACAACGATCTGGAATTTTTCAATATGTTCACCGAGCAGATCAACAAAGAGCGCGACCGGATGCAGGGACTGACTAAAGAACTGGAAGAGCTGGAAAAATAAGTACCCAACCGAATTTTTCGCCAAAGGAGCGGCAAACACGTGAAAAAAGTGTGGAAAAACTGGTCGCGTGACGTTCTGATCGCCATGATCAGTCTGGTTTTTGTCGCCATGATCGTCTGCTGCGTCATCATGCTCACCGGCTATACCGACGAGCTGCACGAGCAGGCGGGCACCAAGGCGTTATTGTTCATCACGGATACCTCCGGGTATCTGGACGATTCTCTCAATACTTATCTGTATAAAACGGGATTAGCGGCGGAAAAGCTGAATACTCTGGAAACGGAGAACTTTTTCGAGTTCTCCCAGGCCCTGCGGGACCTGACTCTGGAGGAGCGCTTTTCAAACGTTTGCTTTTCCCGCTTTTTCAAAGACGGCGTGGAATTCGACACCACCACGAACGTGGAATATCCGACCTCGGACGAATCCTCGACCGTGGTGCGTCTTTCCAACCGCGGTGAGATCGGCTTTGCCGGGATCCTGACCGACCGGAAGTACAACATTACCGTCGCCGCATTCTGCGCGCCGATCAAGGATTGCGAATTTGCGGACAGCATCGTGCTTTACTACCCCGTGGGCGACGTGGTGACGCTTGCCGGCAACCAGAAAACCGACTACACCGAAAGCGCACGCACCGTGCTTTTGTGCGCGGCGGACGGCGAGGTCGTGAACGTGGTCGGCGACAGCGACGATTTCGGCGTACAGCTCCACGACAACGTGTATCAATTCCTCGCCCGCGAGATCAACGACAAGTCCGTGACGGACAATCTGCGCGACACGATCTTGAAAAACGAGCTCGCCACCTATCCCGTGCTGATCGAAAACGAAACGCACATTCTTTCCGTCGGCAGCGCGGGCGGCAAGGACGCGCCGATCTTTCTGATCGGGATTTACCGCGCGATCGATCTTTACAACGCGGAATATTCTACGGTGAGCACCATTCTGGGCGCGCTGATCATCTTCGTGGTCCTGATGATCTTCTTTGTGATCTACTTCTTCGTGTCCAGGCGCCGCACGGCGAGGATGCTTTTAACGATCGGCGATATCGACAGCGATCTCGACTGCCCCACTCAAAAGCATTTCGAGCGCGAGAGCGCAACGCTGATCTCCCGCAACCGCGGATCCATTTTCTCGATCGTCGTGATCGAAATGAATCACTACGATTATATCCGCGAGCACTACGGCGACGAATTCACCAAGCGCATCTTACTCTATCTCAAGCTCATCATCACCAATTCCCTGAAGCTAGACGAAACCTACGGCTATATGGGAAGCGGCAGATTCGTGCTGCTGCTGCACGACCGTGACCGGGACGCGCTCAAGGACCGCATCCAGATCCTTTGCGGTCTTGCCCACAACTACCGCGCCGATATGCCGCAGGGCTATCATATCGAGCTCGTCGGCGGCATCTACGAGGAGCGGCAGAACGTTACAAACGACGTCGGCAAGATGATCGATCTTGCGCTGGAAGCGAAAAACGCGCTCAATATGGAGACCGATTTCGGCTCCTTCCGCTTCTTCAGCGAGCACTTGAAGGAGCGCCGCAGTTTGAACGAATACATTGAAATGAACATGAACTCCGCTTTGGAGAACAAGCATTTCCGCGTATTCTACCAGCCGAAGTACAATATCCCCAACGACCGTCCGGACAGCTGCGAGGCGCTCGTGCGCTGGTATAACCCGGAATGGGACGAATATATGCGCCCCGGCGAATTCATGCCGCTGTTCGAGGCAAACGGCTTTATCGTGAAGCTCGATAAATACGTGTATGAACAGGTCTGCACCTATATCGAGGAATCCGTCCTGCACGGCGAGGTGCTCTACCCCGTGAGCGTCAACGTTTCAAGGATCACCGCGCTGCAAAAGGACTTTTTGGATTACTATATCTCCGTGAAGAAAAAGCACAACATCGCCGACCGCTTTATCACGCTGGAGTTCACGGAAAGCGCCGCCTACGAGAATTACGAGGGCCTGCGCGATACCGTCAACGCCCTGCACCAGAACGGCTTCAAGTGCTCGATCGACGACTTCGGAACCGGCTATTCCTCTTACAACATCCTAAAAGAGATCCCGATGGACGAGATCAAGCTGGATCGCTTCTTCATGCTGCAGGGGCTTTCCGGCGAGCGCGATATGAAGATTTTGGAAAGCGTGATCAAGATTGCGCGCGAACTCAATATGAAGGTCGTGCAGGAGGGCGTGGAAACGCCGGAGCAGTTGGAGCTCCTGCGGCGGCTCGGCTGTCACGTGATCCAAGGTTACTATTATTCCAAACCGCTCGCGCAGTCCGACTACGTGACCTTTATCACCGAGCATTTCAAGAATTCCGATTTCGTAAACCGCCATTGAGCGATAAAAAGAATAAAGATCCCCCGGCAAAGCCGGGGGATCTTTATTTTACTTACTTTACAGATCGGTTTTCCAAAGTCCGTGGAGATTGCAATACGCAAAGACCGCCAAAGGCTTGTCGCCGCACAAAGTAAAACACGCTTCCGGGGCCTCCCCGGGCAAAAGCGCCTTGCGCTGGCCGCCGCGCTCGGTCGCAAGATAGATCCATTGGATCGAGTGCTCCTGCGCCATCGGATGCGCTACGGAGCCGACGCTTACCTTGATCAGATCGCCTTGCACCTGCACGACGGGCAGATGCTTTTCCGCGCTCGCTTCCACCACGCCGGGCTCCAGCTTTTTCATTTTTTCGCCGCAGCACATCAGCGGCGCGCCGCCGTCCTCGATCAACCCGACCAGATTGCCGCAATGCGTGCAAAGATAAAACCTGCTTTCCTTCATGTTTTCCTCCCTGTTTTGATTCGTGACTCGGTTATTGTAAGAACCCGTTGATGATCTGTTCTTCCGCTTCCTGCTCGGTCAGCCCGAGGGTCATGAGCTTGACGATCTGCTCGCCCGCGATCTTGCCGATCGCCGCCTCGTGCACCAAAGCCGCGTCCACGTGATTCGCTTCCAGACCCGGAACGGCAAGGATCGTGCCGTGATCCATGATGATGGAATCGCACTCCGTGTGTCCCGAACAGGGCGCGTTGCCGATCAGTTTCGCGTCGAACTTCTGGTAGGACTCGTCGCGCGCGACCGAACGCGAAACCACGTCCGCGCCGGAGCCGGCGCCGTTCAATTCCACGTTGTAGGTGCTGGTCGCCTTTTGCTCGCCGTGGGTCATCAGGCGCTCACGCACCAGAAGTTTGGCGCCGGCATCAAGCTTTGCGATCGTGGAGCGGTGGGTATCGTCCACGCCCTTGATCTGCACCATTTCCATTTCGCAGAAACTGTTTTCCTTTTGATACACTTCCGTTACGGGGTTCAAAATGCGCTTTCCCGCGCCCGTTCCGGAGCCGTAATGCTTCTCCACGTAGCGCACCCTCGCGCCGCGTTCAAGAAAGAAGCGATGCACGCCGTCGTGCCGGGAATCCTTGGGCCCGCAATTATCGATACCGCAGCCGGCCACGATCACCACGTCCGCGTCCGCGCCGATATAAAAGTCGTTATAGACCGTTTCCTCCAGCCCGCTTTCGGTCAGCACCACGGGGATATGCACGCTTTCGTTTTTCGTGCCGGGGCGGATCCGGATCACAAGACCGCTCACGTCGGTCTTGGAGGTGATTTCGATATTGGCGGTCGATCGGCGGCCCGCCGACGCGCTGTTGGAGCGAATATTATAGGCGCCCTCAGGGATCTCGTGCAGGTCGGCGACTTCGCGCAAAAGGCGTTTTTGGATCTCGTCAAGCATCTAAGCGTTCCTCCCTTCCGACCGCGCCTTTGCGGCAGCTTTCCACCGCGGACGCCGTACCGATCAGCGAGGGCAGGACCTCGTCACGCGCGCCGAAGCGATCGACTGCGCCGTCCCGGATCACCACGATATGATCCGCGATCTCCAAAATGCGTTCCTGATGCGAGATCACGATGATCGAACTGTCGGCGATCTCGTCGCGCATTCTTGCAAAAGCTTCGATCAGATTCTGAAAACTCCAAAGGTCGATGCCCGCTTCCGGCTCGTCGAAAATGGACAAGGCGGCGCCGCGCGCGAGCACGCTTGCGATCTCGATGCGTTTGAGCTCGCCGCCGGAAAGGCTTGCGTTCACCTCGCGTTCCAGATAATCGCGCGCGCAGAGCCCCACGCGCGAGAGATAGTCGCAGGCGTCCGAGGGCGCAAGCGGCTTTCCGGAGGCAAGACGCAATAGATCCTGCACGCGAATACCCTTGAAGCGCACCGGCTGCTGGAACGCAAAGGCGATCCCCAGGCGTGCGCGTTCCGTGATCGAACGATCCGTGATATCTTCGCCGTGAAAGTAGATTTTGCCGCCCGTCGGGCGCTCGACGCCGGCGATCAGCCGCGCAAGCGTGGATTTCCCGCCGCCGTTCGGGCCGGTGACGACCACCAGCTCGCGGTCGGGGATCACAAGATCCACGTGCTGCAGGATCTCCTTTTGACCGTCGCCCTCCGCGACCGAAAACGATAGATCTTTTAATTCCAACATGGGGTAATGCTTCTCCTGAACTTTGCGATTTTACAAAATGATCCCGTGCCGGATCGGCACGGGATTATTATACCATAAACTTTTCGATTTGTCAGCCGTTTGCCCGCCGAATCAATAATTTCCGTAGATAAAGGGACTGCCGCCGGTGTACGCAAGACAGAGGATCAGCCCGCAGAACACGAAAAACAGCAAAAGATGCCGGAATTTTTTCAGATCCAAAAGCGGATAGTAGCCGTCCACGAAGGAAAAGTTTTGCTTTTTCAGCGCGCTTTTTGCCGCTTTGGAGCGCAAAAGCGCCGCGATACTGCAGGCGATCAAAACGACAAGTCCGACGAAGAACCACAGATACGGCTGCTCCAGTCCGCCGCAAAAGGCGAAGATCCGCCCGAGGATCCGCAGGGCGTGCTCCAGAGAATCCGCCCGGAAAAAGATCCAGCAGATCGTGGTAAACAAGAAAGTGATCGCGATGGATAGAAGGTTAGACAGCGTTTTGTGTTTCTTTTCGGCGCTATGCGTCAGCGTCATCCAGACCTTATGGACGGCAAGCGCAAGCCCGTGCAGGGCGCCCCAGATCAGATACGTCCAGTTTGCGCCGTGCCAAAGCCCGCCGATCACCATGGTCAAAAACAAATTGAGATAGGTGCGCGCCTTGCCCTTCCGGTTGCCGCCGAAGGAAATATACAAATATTCCTGCAGCCACGCGGACAAGGTGATGTGCCAGCGCTTCCACAGCTCGGTCACGTTGTGCGCAAGATACGGCAGATTGAAGTTGCGCGGCAGATCGAAACCCAAAATCTTTGCCGTGCCGATCGCCATATCCGAATAGCCGGAAAAGTCGAAATAGATCTGCAGGGAATAAGCGAAAGCGGCAAGCGCGACGGTCAGACTGCCAAACACCGCCGGCGTTTGATAGACCGATAGACCTGCCCGACGAAGACCGACAGGTGATCCGCAAGCACGATCTTTTTGAAAAGCCCGAACGCGAAAATCTGAACGCCCTGTGACAAACGCTCAAACCCGAGCGGGCGATAAGCGTCCAGCTGTTTGAAAAACTCGCCGCTTTTCTGGATCGGTCCGGAGGTCAGCTTCGGGAAAAAGGACAAATACAGCGCAAGGTCGATCAGCCCGCGCGCCTCTTGCTTTTGGCGTTTGACGTCCACAAGATAGCCGATCGCGGAAAAGGTGTAAAACGAGATCCCGAGCGGCAAAATCAGGCGCAAAACGATCGCGTCGGTCCCAAACAGGGCAGTAAAGGATGCGGCAAAGAAGTTAAAATACTTGAAAACGCCCAAAACCAGAACGGAAGCGACGATCCCGAGGCCGGTGAAGCGCTTATACTTTGCGCAAAGCCAGGTGGAAAGCGTCAAAAGCGCGAGCACCGCGGCAAAGCGCCAGTCCGCGTAAACGACGAAGAGATAGCTTGCAAACAGCAAGATCCACTTGGATACGCGATGGGCAAGGGATCCGTTTTTGACGGTTTTTTGCAGGATCCAAAGCAGGAAAAACAGGATCGCAACGAAAAGGAAAAACACCAGGCTGATCATTTGCATAGTCTGCCACCTGCTTCCAAGTCGCAAATCGTTTGATAGAACGCGTCCGCCATTACGGCGTGCCCCGCGGCGTTCAGATGCCCCGATCCGATCAGCCCGGTACAAAAGCCGTGCGGCACCTGTCGGGATTCCCGCCAAAGCCGCTCAAAGGGCCCGGTCAGATCCACAAACGGGATCCCGGATCGCTCTGCCGATTCGGTAAAAGCCAAAAGACAGGCGTCTTTCGGATAGGAAACGCTGCCGTCCGGCAAAAAGGTTTCAGTCGGATGATAGACAATGACGATCGGCACGCCGGAGGTTGCCTGTACTTGGGCAAGATAGGAAAAAAGCGCGTCGTACGCCGCCTGATCGACGGTCGGCTCCGGGGTCTGCGCCGCTTTTTCCGCCTGCGGCTCCGCGGAGGACGCCGAGGGCAAAAACAGCTTCAATAAGCCGCCGGTCGCCTGATGATACACCTGCCGGAAAAACGGGACCTGCTGCAGGGCGCCGACAAGCCCTCCGTTATGGCTCTGCGTGCGCTCGACCGTGCCGGAAAGCACTTTCGAGACGTTTTCCATAGTTAAATCGACCGTACTCGTTTC
This sequence comes from uncultured Ruminococcus sp., assembly GCA_902796545.1. Taxonomy (GTDB): domain Bacteria; phylum Bacillota; class Clostridia; order Oscillospirales; family SIG627; genus RUG14179. The sequence continues at coordinate 19,216 of CADBPF010000114.1, forward strand.
GATGATCACCGCCTTGACGGAGGACCGGTACAGATCGAGATTCTTTTCAAGATACGCGCAGGTCTTGTAAAAATCGTGTCCGGAGATCCCGAGGTTATAAACCGAATAGCGCCCGGAAAGCTTTTCGCCCAGAAGATACGCCGCGTTTTGCGTTTGCAAAACGTTGGTCGCCTCCATGTGGGAGGAACCGAGCACCAGGATATCGGGGTTTTCGATCACTTTCGGGTTATTGAAGCCCGCGGCGTCGTAACGCCCGAACGCCACGCCTCGGTCGCCTTGACCCAGACGGAGTTGGCGCTCCACACGTAGTCGGTATTCCCGTTCGGGTTGTCCGCGTGGACCGGCGTCAGGCTATACAGGCACATCAGCCCCGAAAGGATCGCGACTGCCGCAATCAGCGCGGCAATCGTTTTGAGCACACCTTTACAGAATCGGATCATGGTCTCTCCCTGTTTCAAAAGTCAGTCGGTCTCGTACTCCACTTCGCCGTAATTGTCGATCACCAGAGCTTCAACGCGTTTGAGATAATAGATCGCGTCGTTGTCTTTTGCGTCGTTGGTCGGCGTGGAGGAATCGTAATCGATCTCGTAGTCCGTGCCGTTTTCGGTCAAAAAGACCAGACAGCCGTCGCCGACGGGCGTTTGATACGTATAGCGGCGCTCCAGATCCGTTTGCGCGTCCAACACAAAGGTCGTGCTGCGGTATTCGCTTGCCGCGTGAAGATGCGCTTCGATCGGCTCGATCGCGTCCGCCTCCGGCAGTACTTCATTTTCGTCAAAAAGGACCACGAAGCTTTCCAGAGTCCGGCGCGTATCGTCCTGAAATATGAGCACGGTCTGGATCGACTGCAACTCCAGGGTCTCGTAATCCACGGAAATAACGGTGCGCATCTGCGCTTCTTCGTCTATTTGCGCGTTTTGCCAGTAGTCGATCTCTTGGCTTGCGGAAAGGTAGGCGGTGATCTCAAGGCAGCGGCGATCGGTGTAATAGTCGTCCACCCGTTCGATCGTCTGCCCCAGGATGCCGTCGTCCAAAACCGCCCAGGGGTCCGGCAGAGGATCAAAGGAGATCAGCCGGGAAAAGGCGCCGTCGTCGCCCAAAACGTAACTATAATCCGCGCCGCTTACGAACACTCCGTCTCCGAAGACCGCCGGATCGCGGATGATCGTATGAGACGCGTCCGCGTAGGACAGACTCTCCTCATCACCGGAATCATAGCGGCGGCAAAGGACGCTTTCGTGTTTTTGCCGCAGGGTCTCCGCGTCGTTTGCAAGATAGATGCGCGTGAGCAGGTCGTTTCCGTATTTCGTTGCTTTCCCGGGAGTAAAAGCCCGCCGGAAAAGCCCCAGACAGCCGCTCAGATTTGCGCAAAGAACCGCGGCGCACAAAAGCGTCAGCACGGTTTTGAAAACTAAGCGTTTTTTCATCTTTTTCCCCCGATCGTCGCGCTTGGCGCAGGCGCGCTATTCGCTCCACTCTACGCTTAAAGTGACCGTCGTATTTCCCTCGCCAAAGGCTTCGGCGTAGGCTTCCGGCGTCAGGTTTTCGATCTTGGCAAGACGGGCGTAAGACCAAAGGTTTTCCCCGCAGAAAAACGAGATCTGATCGCCCCCGTATAACAAAACGTCCCCGCAGACGGTGCGGATCTGCTCTTCCTCGCGTTCCAGGGTCCACGGCAGCGCGCCGATCTTCTCAAATCCGCCGTAATCGTGCAGATCCACGACGAGCGTTTCCATGCTCAAGCGGCGGATCAGATCCTCCGCCGCCGAGGTTTTGGCAAAATTCGCGTACAGGATCCGGTTCTCCGTATGGATCACAAGTACCGGATTCGGCGTGATCGCGTCGGGCTTCTCCGGGGACGGATCCGGATTTTCGTTTTCCCGCGAGCGGACCGTCACGCGAAGCGACTCGTCCACGCTCACGCGGTAAAGAAAGACCTCCTCTTCCCCGTCGATCGGCGAGTACGAGCGGACCGTCAGTCCGGTCTCTCCCGGGCGCTTTCCGGTCAGGGTGAAAACGACCGTATAAGGCGCGCCGTCGAGCGTTTCGTGATCCGGATCGGGATAAAAACGTTTCCCTGCAAGATCCGCAATGCCGGGGTCGTCCAGGGCGGCGGTATATTCCGGCCCGCCGCCGTCAAATGATGAAAACTCCAGTTTCGCGGTATTCGGATCCACTTCGATCCCTCCTTTTTGCGGCGCACAAGCGACCGCGGCAAGCGCGATCAAACAAGCAAAAGCCAAAGCAAGAATACGCGAATCAAGCTTCACGGGATCCTCCTTTGTCGTTTCTTCGGACAGCGCGTCAGATCGCGATCAGAACGCCCATTTCCCCTTGCGGAAGATCGCAACGGTCTTGCCGTCGTGCGTGACGGCGTCGATATCGAGCCCCTCGTAGCCGACCATGAAATCCACGTGGATCATGGAATCGTTGATGCCGAGCGCGCGGCATTCTTCCAGCGTTTTATGCTCGAAATCCTTGATCGTGTCGGCAAAGCCCATGCCGAGCGCCAGGTGGCAGGCGGCGTTTTCGTCGAACAGCGTTTCATAAAACAAGAGTCCGGATTCGGAGATCGGCGAATTCACGGGCACGAGCGCGCACTCGCCGAGATAGGCGGCGCCCTCGTCCATGGAAATCATTTTTTCCAACAGCGCCTGGTTTTTCTTTGCCTTGACCTCGACCGCTTTGCCGTTTTGGAAGCGGACGGAGAAATCCTCGATCAGCTCGCCCTGATAAGACAAGGGCTTCGTCGCGTAAACGACGCCCTCCGCCTTGCCCTTCATCGGGGAGATGAAGCACTCCTCGGTGGGGATATTCGGATTGAAGAAGGTGCCGCTCAAGGTGCGGTCTCCGCCGCCCTTGAATTCGGCTTCGGGGATCATGCCGACTATAAGATCGGTGCCGTTTTTGCCCTTGTAGTGCAGCTCTGCAATGCCGAGGCCGTTGAGATAAGCGCAGCGCTCGTGCAGATCCTGATTATGCTCGTTCCACGCCGCCGTGGGGTCCTCCGTCACGCGGGACGCGGCCAAGATCTCCTCCCAGAGTTTTTCCATCGCCCGAGCCTTGGTGAGCTCCGGAAACAGCTTCTTTGCCCACGCCGCGCCGGGAACGGCGGCAATGCACCATTGATACTTGTTCTCCATCGCGTCGAAATAGGGCTTGAGGATCGGGTAGCTCTTCTGATCCGCTTTCGCGATTTTTGCCTGGTTGATGCCCTTCAGCCCGTCCGGATCGTCGGAAGTCAGATAGATGCTGCAGGGCAAAGTATCCACGTAATGCTGCAATCTCGCCTCTTCCCACTTTTCGACCTTTGCCATGGTGGTCACGCTCTGGTGGCGGACGTGCAGTTTTTCCAGCGGTTGATAGCGGAATTCCACCCGGACCTTCCGCGCGCCCGCTTTATAGCATTCATCGACCAATAATTCAACGAATTTCGGCTGATCCAGACCGCAGCGGATCCGGACGTCCTGCCCCTTTTGAATATTCACGCCGACTCTTGCGATCAGTCGGGCGTATTTCCGAAGAAGAGTTTGTTTCATGTTGTTTTCCTTTCAAACGTCAGCTTCCAATGAAAGATCCTGCGCCTTGCTCAATACAGTTTCGCGCCGGCGGGGATCTGGTCGTCGAGCTGTAAGAGGTGCAGTTTTTCCTCGCCGTTCTCCTTATGGATCGCGGATAAGAGCATTCCGCAGGATTCCAGCCCCATCATGGCGCGCGGCGGGAGGTTTACGATCGCAATACAGGTCTTGCCGATCAGCTCTTCCGGCTCGTAATACGCGTGGATGCCGGACAGGATCGTGCGATCGACTCCGGTACCGTCGTCGAGGGTGAATTGTAAAAGCTTTTTCGACTTCGGCACGGCGACGCAGTCCTTGACCTTGACCGCGCGGAAATCGGACTTAGAGAAGGTCTCGAAATCGACGAGATCGGCAAAAAGCGGCTCGATCTCGACTTTGGAGAAGTCGATCGCATCTTCCGCCGCCGCAGCCGGCGCGCAAGGATCAACCGGCGCCTTTTTCGGCGCGTCCAGGGGCTTCATCGTCGGGAATAGCAAAACGTCGCGGATGCTGGAAGCGTTTGTGATCAGCATCACCAGTCTGTCCACGCCGACCCCGAGGCCGCCCGTGGGAGGCATCCCGTAGGAAAGCGCGTTCAAGAAGTCCTCGTCCACGTCGTTTGCCTCTTCGTCGCCCTGCGCTTTGGCGCGCGCCTGCGCTTCAAAACGCTCCCGCTGGTCGATCGGGTCGTTCAATTCGGAAAAGGCGTTGGCAAATTCGCCGCCGAGCAAGAACAGCTCAAAACGCTCCGTGTAGCGCGGATCCTTCGGATCCTTCTTGGCAAGCGGCGAAATATCCACCGGATGGCCGGTCAAAAACGTGGGCTGAACGAGTTTCTTTTCCACGTATTCTTCAAAGAACAGATTGAGGATGTCCCCGATCTTGTGGCGCTCCTCATAGGCGATCTTGTGCGCTTTGGCAAGCTCTCTTGCCTCTTCCACGGTCCTGACGCCGTCAAAGTCCACGCCCGAATACTCTTTGACCGCCTCTGCCATGGAAATGCGCTTGAACGGCTTGGAGAGATCCAGCTCCACGTCGCCCGCCGTAAAGACAGTCGTGCCGAGCACTCTCGACGCGGTCTCGCGGAACAGATATTCGGTCAGTTCCATCATGCCCTCGAAATCCGTGAACGCCTGATAGCATTCGAGCATGGTGAACTCGGGGTTGTGGCGGGTATCCATCCCCTCGTTGCGGAACACGCGGCCAATCTCGAACACGCGCTCAAAGCCGCCCACGATCAGGCGCTTCAAGTGCAGTTCCAGCGCGATGCGCAGGTACATATCGAGATTAAGCGTGTTGTGATGCGTGATAAAGGGGCGCGCCGCCGCGCCGCCCGCCTGCGTGTGCAAAACCGGCGTTTCCACCTCGATAAAGCCGCGCTCGGACAAAAGATCGCGCAGGGTGCGGATGATCTTGGAACGCTTCAAAAAGGTGTCGCGCACCTCGGGGTTCACGATCATATCAAGATAACGCTGACGGTAGCGCAGATCCTGATCCTTCAGCCCGTGGAATTTTTCCGGCAGGGGGATCAGGCACTTGGCAAGCAATACGACCTTTTCGGTATGGATCGAGATCTCGCCGCGGCGCGTGCGGAACACCTTGCCCTCGACCGCCAGAAAATCGCCGAGGTCGTAGCTTTTGAAGGCGGCAAAGCCGTCCTCGCCCACGTCGTCGGTGCGGATATAGCATTGCAGCTTGCCCGTGGAATCGCAAAGATCGTAAAAGCACGCTTTGCCCATATCCCGGCAGGACAAGATCCTGCCCGCGACCTTGACATATTTTCCGTCAAACGCGTCGAAATCCGCGCGGATCGTTTCAAAATGCGTATCCACGTCCGCCTTGGTGATCTGATAGGGGTCCTTGCCCCCGGATTGCAGATCCTTGAGCTTTTCGCGGCGGATCCGCTCCTGCTCGCTTAAGGATAGTTCGTTTAAGGGATTCGTTCTGTCTTCCATGATTTTGATAAACGTGCCCGCCGGATGCGGCGGGCACGGATCCTTTCGTTTATTTGATCGATAAAATCTTGATCTGTAAGGTGCCGCCGGGGGTCTCTACCTGGAGAGTTTCCCCGTTTTTCTTGCCGATCAGCGCTTTGCCGATCGGAGATTCGTCGCTGATCTTATTGTTGAAGGGATCGGCTTCCGCGCTGCCGACGATGGAATACTCGATGGTTTCTTTGCTGTCCGCTTCTTCGATCTTCACCACGCTGCCGACGTTCACACGGGATTTCGAGGTGCCGGAAACGATCAGTTCCACGTTGGCAAGCTGATCCTCCAATTCCGCGATGTGGCTCTCCACTTCCGCCTGCTCGTTTTTGGCTTCGGTATATTCGCTGTTCTCGGACAAGTCGCCGAACGCTTTCGCGCGTTTTAAGGCGTCCGCCACCTCTTTGCGGCGAACGACCTTGTAGTATTCCAGTTCGTCCTGCAGTTTTTTCAATCCTTCTGCGGTCAAGTACGTCTGTTTTGCCATAATGCTTCTCCTTTATTTCTCGTGTCACGCGGAAATTTCCGCGGTAGTTACTCGGATGCGCCCTGCGCCGCGCCTCTGCGCGGTTTGAGCAATTCATACGCCGCGTTGAGCGCCGTATCGTCCGCGTCTTTTGCCGCCCGGTATCCCGTGCGGATCACGGTCAGATCCGGCTCGACGCCTTTTTGGTCGAAGCTGTCGGACTTCGGCGGCAGGTAGAGTTTCGTGGTCAATCGGATCGCCGTTTGATCGGATAATTCGATCAGCGCCTGCACGCTCGCGTTGCCAAAGCTGCGCGCGCCGACGATGAGCGCGCCGCGGGTATCTTTCAGGCCGGCGGCGAACAGTTCGCCCGCGCCCTGCGTGTTTTCGTCGATCAATACCGCGCACGGAAGCGGGATCGGGGTGGTATCGCCCGTGATCGTTTCGCTCGCGCCGCCGACCACGCGGCGCGCCAGTTCCACGTTTCCGGCAACGACGCCGATGCATTTCGCGGCTTCTTCAAAATCCGTGCCCGCCACTCCGCGCACGTCGAAGATCAAAACGTCCGCGCCCTGCTCGATCAGCGCGCTTGCGGTATCGCGAAGAGCGATCGAACAGTCTTTGGAAAACTCGTCGAATACAAAATATGCCGTTCGGTTCAGGCACATACGCCCGGAAACGCCGCGCAGAGGATCTCCGTAGTTCAGATCCACGGAAAACGGCGCCTCTTCCCCCTCGCGGGAAAGCAAAAGCGTGACTTTTTCGCCGACGGGACCGGTAAGCGCGCTCTCCAAGGCGGAAAACTCCGCGTTTTCGGGACTTTGAGAGCCGATCTGCAGCACCTCGTCGCCCGCGCTCACGCCCAAAGCGGCGGCCTGGTCCGACACGCGCAGGACATAGACGCGGTTTGCGCGCTCCTCGTAGCCGATCACGATCCCGCAGGAGCCGGTCTTTTGCGCGGCTTGCGCCTTATAGCTTTCGTATTCCTCGCGGTCGAAATACTCGCATCGCGGATCGCCGAGGGCGGCGAGATACCCCGCAATCGAGCCTTCCGAGGAAAGCGTTTCATCCACCTGCGCCACGTAATTCTCCCGCACGATGCGATCGACCGCGGCCAGCTTTTGAAAATCCGTGCGGCTCTGGTCGATCAGCTGAAGCTCGGCTTCAAACCGCTTCGTTACCGCGGAATCGGTCACAAGATAGGTCGTGAGGATCGCAAGAAGAAGCAGGGCGAGCGTGGTGGAAACGGATAGTTTTCGTTTCATAAAGCCCTTTTTTCAGAACACTTCCGGATTCACGCGCGTCCCGTTGACGTACACTTCAAAGTGCAGATGGATGCCGGAAGAATTCCCGGTCGAACCGGTATAGCCAATGATCTGTCCCGTAGAAACAGTATCGCCCTTATTGACCGTGGAATATGTCATATGCGCGTAGAGCGTGTTCACTCCGTTGCCGTGGTCGATCTTCACGTAGTTGCCCCAGGAATAGTGGCACTCCGCGTTGATGACCGTGCCGGATTCGACCGCGTAGATCGGCACGCTTCTCCGATAAGTCGCAAGATCCACGCCGTAATGCCCGTTGCCGTAGTGGCAGGAGACGTAATACGCGTCGCGGATCGGACAGGGGAAGCTGCCCTCGTATTTCGCGGTGCTGCCGCCGAGCGAGCCGACGGAAACGCCGCGCCGCAGGGCTTCTTCGTACAATTCGGTCTGCCGGTCGTATTCGGACTGCAGTTTTTCTTCCTGCGCCAGACTGTCCGCCGCCTCGGCACGGATCTGCGCCACGGCTTCCTCGTAGGTCGCGATCGTTTCGTTCAAAACCTCGATCTTCGCCTGCAGTTCCAGGGTGCGTTCCTGGCAGGTGACGAGCGTTTCTTCACTCTCTTTTTTGAGCAGCTCGATCTCGTCGCGGGCGACCTGCAGAAGCTCATAGTCGGACTGCAGTTTTTGGATCAGATTGGAGTCGTAAGTAAAAAAGTCGTTCATGACTTCCGTGCGGGACAGAAAGTCGGTGAAGTTATCGCTCTGCAAGAGGAAATCCAGATAGTTCGGATCGCTCGATTCGTGCATGAAGATCAGGCGTTTGCGGAAGACCGAAAAACTCTGCCTCATGGAAACGACGGTCTTGTCGATCTCTTCCTGCTTTTCGCGGATCTGCTCGCCGTAGCTCGCGATCAGCTCGGTCAGATGCGCGATCTCCGCTTTTAAGGAAGCGATCTCTTCTTCCTGAATCGCTTTGAGCTCCTCCGCGTCCGCAAGCGCGGCGCGCTTGGCGGAAAGACGCGCCTGGATCTGTGCGGTCTTTTCTTCCTGTTTGTCGAGCTGCGCCTGGATCGCCTGACGGCGACCGTCGTAATAAGAGGCGCTGTTCAGCGCGCTCGTCTCCACGCCGACGCGCGTCACGGTAAACGGAACGATGAAAAATGCAAAACCGAGAAGCAATGCCGTGATCGTACGCATAAGGGGTCTGTTTTGGCGTTTCATCACACTTTGACCTTCCTTTAATTTTCGTAATTACGATTTTTATTTCTTCTTGTCGCCGCGCAGCGCCGCAAAGCCCGCGACAAGCCCGGTCGCCACGCTGACCGCGGCAAAGATGATGGCGAGGATCCATTGGAATTTTTCAAAGGGCAGAACGGTCACAAATCCGTTTTCCCCGATGCCCAAAACCTCCGCGGACAGGGCGCCGTACAGGAAATACTGCACGCCGTAGGCGATCGCCGCGGAAAAGAGCCCCAAAACCGTGCCCTCGATCAAAAACGGCAGCGCCACGAAAAAGCGCGTGGCTCCGACGTAGTGCATGATCGCGATCTCCTCCCTGCGGGAGAAAACGGACAGACGGATCGTGTTCATCACGACAAAGAAGGAAATGACAAACAATAAGATCGTAAGCCAGGTCAGCACGATGGAGATCACGTTTTTCAGATCGTCCAGCTTCTTGGTGATGTCCTGACGGTTGTTGATCTTGACGATCCCGTCTTCCTCCAGGTTTTCCAGACTGTTGACGAGCGTGTTGATCTCTTTTAAGGAGATCCCCTCTTTGTAGGTGACTTCAAACGAGTCCTTTAAGGGGTTGTCTTCCTCGAACATATCGAAAAGATAGGAAAAATCGCCGTATTCTTCCTCGTAGCTTTTGAGCGCCTCGTCCTTCGTGATCAGGCGCACCTCGGAAACGTTTCCGATCTTCTCGATCTTTTCCTGCAAAGACGCAAGCTCGAATTCCGCCGCGTCCTCTTTGACAAAGCAGACGATCTTGTTGTAGCCGGAAAGCTGGTCGATATTATAGGTGATGTTCTCGGTCAGAACGTAAGTCGAGCCCGTGACGACCAGACAGCAGATCAAGACCAGAATCGACGCAAAGCTCATAAAGCCGTTGCGGAAGATGCCCTGGAAGGCAAGACGGAACACGTAACCTAAGTTTCTAATCCTCATCGAACATGCCTCCCGTCCGGTCGCTTACGATCTCGCCGTCTTTCAAGGTGACGACGCGTTTGCGGTAGTAGTCCACGAGTTCCTGCTCGTGGGTGATGACCACGACCGTTTTGCCGACCGACTCGTTGATGTCCACCAAAAGCTTCATCAGTTCCCGGCTGAGGCGCGGGTCGATATTGCCCGTGGGCTCGTCCGCGATGATCGTGGAGGGATTGTTCACGAGCGCGCGCGCCAGAGCCACGCGCTGCTGTTCCCCGCCGGAAAGCTCGTCCGGAAAGTTGTTTTCCTTGCCGTCCAGATGCATCACGCCGAGCATGCTTTTCGCGGTCTTTTCGATATCCTTTTTCTTTTTGCCGACGGCGCGCATGGCGAACGCCACGTTTTCATAGACCGTCATGTGCGGCAAAAGGCGGAAGTTCTGGAACACCACGCCGAGCGTGCGGCGCAGCTTCGGCACGCGCCACTCGGGCATCCGTTTCAGATTGAAGCCGTTGACGAGGATCTGACCGGAGGTCGGTTTCTCCTCGCGCAGCAAAAGACGGGACAGCGTGGTCTTGCCCGCGCCGGAGGCGCCGACGATAAACACGAATTCGCCGTCGTCGATATGCAGATTGACGTTTTTCAAGGCCTTGGTCCCGTTGGGATAGGTCTTGGTCACGTTTTGCAGTTCGATCATAACGCTTCCTCAATATTTGTTCGGCTTGCTGGACAGGTACTTTTTGACCATGAGCGCGACCTTGAAGGTGATCGCATGATCGAATTCCCTTAAATCCAGCCCCGTGATCTTTTTGATCTTTTCCAGACGGTAAACGAGCGTGTTGCGGTGAACGAAGAGCTTGCGGCTCGTTTCCGAAACGTTCAAGTTGTTCTCGAAAAACGCCTGGATCGTGATGAGCGTTTCGCGGTCCAGACTCTCCAACGCGCCTTTTTTGAACACCTCGTTTAAGAACATCTCGCAAAGCGTGGTCGGCAACTGATAGATGAGTCTGCCGATGCCCAGGTTCTCGTAATTGATGACGGATTTTTCGATATCGAATACTTTGCCGACCTCGATGGCGACCTGCGCCTCCTTATAAGAACGCGCCAGATCCTTGACCGCCTCCACGACGGTGCCCATGCCGACGACGACCTTTACGAAAAATTCCGAGCCCGCGGTGTCCACGATGCCCTTTGCGACCTTTTCGTTTTCTTTCGCGTCAAACGGCGCTTTGAGCTCGCGCACCAGGACCACGTCGTTTTCGCCCACGCTGATCACGTAGTCGCGGTTTTTGTCCGGGAACATATTCTGGATCACGTCGATCGGCACCACGTCCTGACGGTCGATGAACTTGACCAGATACAAGATGCGCGGCGTATCGCCGGAAAGACGCAACTCCTTTGCCTTCACGTAAATATCGCTCGGCAGGATATTATCTAAAATGATATTCTTGATAAAGCTCGCCTTGTCGTGGCGCTCGTCGTACATTTCCTTGATCTGTTCCAGACTGACCGAGAGCATCGCGGCAAGATTCGAGGCAAGCTCGTCCTCCCCGGCCGCATAGACCAGATATTCGACCTTGCCGTGCAAAAGAATGGGCTGATAAGTATAACCGCTCAATCGAAAGCGCTCGTTGGTGAACGCAAGCTCGTCTTTGACGCCGAGGATCACTTCCCCGATCCGGCTCATCTCGGTCGCCGCGATGATCGCGCCCGTATCGTCGGTCACGCCGAGCGGGCGATCCGAAACGTCGCGCATCTGGTGAAGCACCGTTTGAAAGAGTTTATTAGACATAGCGTACACAGCCTCCCGGCTCAAGCCTCCATGTGTTTTGTCTATTATACACAACCGGAAACCATTTTTCAAGTATTTTGTCTAAAAAAGTGACCTCGTTTTGTTGCAATTTGACAATTTCATCGGTTTTTCCAACTCCGCTTTCCGAAACGAACCGGCAAGATCGGAACGCAAAGGATCCCCGAATACGCGATATACGGAAGCGTTTGCGGCAAAAGCCGCCCAAACGAAAAAGCGCCCCGAAGATTCAGCGGACGCGGAATTCTTCGGGGATGCGGGAGAGGTAATATTCGCTCAAACGATCGAGATCCGTGCGGCAATAGCGGTGGATATAATGCGTCGCGTATTCCGCGGCGGTGTAGCCTTGGGTCCCGGTATAGGCGTTTTCGTCGTAGAGATTGGCAAGATAGATCGTGCGGTAATCGGCGGAGGTATGCGAAACGACGGGCGAAAAGACCGGGTTTTCGATCGCGCGCGTGCCGTTTTCCTTCACGAACTCGCAGGAAAAGAGCCCGCCGATCATATTGCCCTCTCCCTCCATGAGATTGATGAGGTTTCCCATGGAATAGATCACGAGCGTCTTGCCGGAGGGGGTGGAGGACGGCTTCCATTCCATCGCCTGGATCACGTGCGGGTGGCTCCCGAGCACCAGATCCACGCCGAGCCCCGCGCAGAGATCCGCGAAATACCGCTGGGTCGCGGAGAGCACGTCGGTGTTTTCCTCGCCCCAATGCATACTCACGATCACAAAATCGGCAAGCGCCTGCGCCTGCGCGACCTGGCGGCGCAAAACGCCCTCGTTGAGCGCGGGCACGTAAAGCCCGAGCGAGGAATAGGGCTGATAATACGACAGCTCCACGCCGAGCCCCAGGGCGGAATTGTTCGGATCCTCCGCGTAAGCCAGGATCGCGATCTTCACGCCGTTTTTCTCCACGACGCGGATCGTTTCAAAGTCTTTTTGATCGAGATAGCCGCCGACGAGCGTGATCTGCTCTTTGGAATTCCAGTATTCGATCGAATTCTTCAGCCCGTTTGCGCCCATATCGAGCATGTGGTTATTGGCGATACAGACCACGTCGAAGCCGAAATCGACCATCGTGTCGCCCAGAGCGCGCGGCGTGTTGAACGCGGGATAGTTCAAGGGCTCGCCCGACTCGTCCGCCGCAACGAGCGATTCCTGATTCAAAAACGCGATATCCGCGCCCTCGATCTTATTGCGCAGATTTTCGTAAAAGGGCGCGAAATCGTATTCGGAATTCATCAAGCAGCCGTTGCCGCTGCCGCCCGCGTTGCGGTTGGCCTGCCGCCAGATCCCCGTGTGGATGATGTTATCCCCCGTGGCAAAAAAGCGAACGCGCGATGCCGGCGCTTCCACGCCCTCCTGCGGCGGGTTTTCCGCCGGCGCTTCGGCGGAAAGCGCGGGGGACGCCGGTTCATCGGCCGGCAGAAGCTGCTCGGTTTTCGGCGCGCAGGAGGAAAAAAGCCCAAACACAAAACAGAACAGCAGGACGCAAAGAAAAACCGCGCTCCATCGTTTCATCGGTAGTCCTCCGCAAGAAATTCGGCGGGAATGTTGCTCGTTACGATCTTCCGGATCCCCGCCACGCCGAGAATCCCGGTCTCGGTATCGCCGAAGCGGGCGAAGAGCTCGTCCGTATAATCGTTAAGTTCATAGATCACAAAGCCCGTATCCAACGGCTCGTTTTTATCGTAATGCGAAACGGTCGGGGTAAAGCGCACCTCCTCCAGGCGCACGCCAGAATCGTCTTTTACCACGTCGAAGGTCACGTAGCCGCCCAAAAAGTTGCCGTACGCGTTGCGCCCGCCGGCAAGCTGGGTGTGAGAGAGAAAGTCCCCGAGCGAGTTGATCAGAAGCATCTTGCCGCCGTCCGGACGCTCCGCCCAGCGCATGGGCTGCAAGACGTGCGGATGCGTGCCGATCACGGCATCCACGCCGAGCGAAGCAAAAAGATCGGCAAAGGATCGCTGCTGATCGTTTAGCTGATACGTACCCTCGATCCCCCAATGCACGCAGACGATCACGCAGTCGGACAGCTCTTTTGCGCGGGTGATCTGCTCGCGCACAAGGCTTTCCTCCAACAGCGGCAGATACACGCGCTCGTCCCACGAATTCCCGTTGGTGCCGGGCGGGTCGCCGAGATAAGACAGAAAGGCGATCTTGATCCCGTTTTGTTCCTTGACGCAGATCTGATCTGACTGCGCTTTGGAATCGTAGGCGCCGAGGAGCGTGACCGGTTGAGCGCGCCAGTATTCCATGGATCGGCGCAAGCCGGAGGTGCCCTTATCGAGCATGTGATTATTCAAGATATTGATCAGATCAAAGCCGAGCGCCGTCACGCAGTCGCCCGCCGCGGCGGGGCCGTTGAAGCCGGATTCGTAGCCCGTGGGCAGGCTTTGCGCGGAAATCAGCGTTTCCTGATTGACGATCGCAAGATCCGCAAGCGCGATCGCGCTCGCCACGCGGGCAAACATCGGGGCAAAATCGTATTTTGAGGATTCCGTCAGACTTCCCTTTTGCCCGCTCTCGCCCGCCAGACGGTTCGCGTCCAGAAAAACGCTTTCGTGCAGGACGATATCCCCCGCGGCAAAGAGATGCACGCGCGAGGGCGCGGGCGCGGGCGCGGGCTCGACCGGCTCCGGACCCGGCGCGCTCACTTCGGGGGGATCCTGCGCACTCTGCGTTTGCGGGGCGCAGGAAAAAAGCGCAAAGCAAAAAAGGACGGTAAGTATCAGGCAAAGGGCGCGCTTCATCGGCTACCTCCGGGGATAAAATACGCCCTTATTGTACCGCGTTTGAGCCGGTTTGTCAAACCGCTCACAGCTGCCCGCGCACGCTGTTCAGCGCGCTTTTTTCCAGTCGGCTCACCTGCGCCTGGCTGATCCCGATCTCGCGGGCGACCTCGACCTGCGTCTTTTGTGCGAAATAGCGCAGATCGATGATCCTGCGTTCGCGCTCGGACAGCTTTTCCAGCGCGTTTTGCAGGCTTAAAGATTCGATCAGCGATTCCGTGGTGTTTTTCGTGTCTTTGATCTGATCGATCAGGCTCGCGGTATCGTCCGCGTCGGAATAGATCGGATCAAAGAGGCTTACGGGCGCGACCACGGCGTCGAGCGCGTCGGAGACCTCGCGCAGGCTCACGGGGCGCGCGTCCGGATCGTCGGCGGTGCGTTCGTTGAGCGCCTTTGTGATCTCCTCGATCGTCGCTTCCCTGCCGAGGCGCGCGGACAAGTCTTCTTTTTCGTGCAGGGCGCGGTACGCCAGATCGCGCACCGAGCGGCTCACGCGGATCAGGTTGTTGTCCCGCAGATAGCGCCGCACCTCGCCGAGAATCATGGGAACCGCGTACGTGGAAAACAGCACGTTTTGCGATAAATCGAAGTGGTCGATCGCCTTGATAAGCCCGATGCAGCCGACCTGAAACAGATCGTCCGGGCTTTGGTTCTTGCGCGAAAAGCGCTGGATCACGCTCAACACGAGCCTTAAGTTCCCGCAGATGAGTTCTTCTCTGGCGCGCCCGTCGCCCGCCGCCGTCAAGCGCAGAAGCCGGTTCATCTCCTCTTGCGTCAATACCGGCAAAAGCGCCGTGTTCACGCCGCAGATCTCCACTTTCTGATACATGCCGATCCCTCCGTACGTGGAAAGTATCGGCAAGTACAAAAACTCTCATACGAGGAAAAAAGTGTAAAAAAACGCCCTGCAGCGATCAGCTGCAGAGCGTTATTCCGG
>CADBPF010000115.1 GCA_902796545.1 uncultured Ruminococcus sp.
CGAAACAGGCACAGACCGGCGTCCGAATTGGTAAAAATGACGATCTTCATCCGATTTGAGTCTCCGAAGCTTTTTTCAACAGTTTCGCCGGCACGCCGACGTAGGTTCCCGGAACCGCGATCGGGCTTGCCACGACGGCGCCCGCGCCGATCATACAATTTGCGCAGACGGAAAGGTTATTGACGACCGTCGCGCCCGCGCCGATCCAGGTATGATCCCCGAGCGTCACGGTACCGCACAAATGCGCGCCGACGGCGATATGGCAAAAATCTCCCACGACGCAGTCGTGATCGACCGAGGCGCAGGTGTTGACGATGGAAGAACGACCGATCTGTGCGCCGTAATTCAGCACGGCGCCCGCCAGCACGATGCTTCCCTCGCCGAGAGCGACGCCGCCGCCGATCACCGCGCTCGGGTGGATCAGCGTGGCGAATTTCCGGTCGGAAAAGCGGCGGCAAAGCTCAGAACGGATCTGTGCGTTTCCGATCGCGACAAACAGCTCCCCGTCGTATCGGCAAAGATCGTCGCTCGTGCCGACGATCGGCCAGTCGCCGCAGACGCCCCGCTTTTCATCGTCGAAAAACAAGATCTCGTCGTATGCGCAAAGCCTTGCCGTATCCGCCGCGACTTTTCCGTGGCCGGAGGCGCCGAGGATCAGAAGTTTCATGAGTTGCTCCCCATAAATTCCGTCATGGTGGCAGAATCCGCACCGTTGATGCCCTCGCGCTTCAAAACGGTCCGCACGGTCTGAAAGATGATCTTCCAGTCGCCGGCAAAGGTGATACGATCGACGTATTGCACGTCCCAGTCGAATTTCTCTTCCCAGCTGATCGAGTTGCGCCCGTGTACCTGGGCAAGACCCGTGAATCCGGGGCGCACCTCGTGCCGGCGCGCCTGATGCTCGTTATACCGTTCCAGATACCGGACCAAAAGCGGGCGCGGCCCGACGACCGCCATATCCCCAATGAGGATATTGAACAGTTCCGGCAGCTCGTCCAAAGACAGCGCGCGCAGGGCGCGGCCATAGCCGTTGAGCCGCACTTCGTCCGGCAGCAGTTCGCCGTTTTTGTCGCGCGCGTTGGACATGGTGCGGAATTTAATGAGCTTGAAGATGTAATCCGATCCGTCCTTTTTCCGCCTGCCCGGACGCGCCTGCGTGAAAAAGGGATTTCCGCGCATAACGATCGCGCCGAGGATCGTTAAGATCAACAACAGCGGAGACAGAACGATCAGCGCCAAAAGGGCGCAGAAAAAGTCCTGCGGACGCTTGACGAAGCGCTCGTAAAAACCGTAAGGCTTATGCCGCATATAATCGTTCCCGCCCTTCACGCAAAGCAGCGGCGGATGATCTCGATGATCCGATCCTGCTGTTCTGTCGTCAGTTTATTGTCGCTCGGAAGACAGAGCCCGCGACGGAAGATATCCGCTCCGACGTCGAAGGCGGTCGAGCCTTGGATATACGCGTTGGTGCTCGCTCTGCCGCTGCCGGATCTCGTAACGAAGGGATGCATCCGGTAGATCGGCTGCAGGTGCATGGGCTTCCAGATCGGGCGCCCCTCCGCGTTGAAACGGGAAAGCGCTTCCAAGATCTCGGTCGGGCAGCTCTTGCCGGGCGAGGCGACGTAGAGCGCCTCGGTCTCCCCGCGCACCGTTTCGCACATGGCGTCTTGATCCAGAATGCAGCAGGAAAGCCAGAAGTTCGGCACGCACGCATCCCCGATCGGATACATGGAAAGCGGAAGATCGCGCAAGCTATCGCGATAACGCTCGAAAACGGCTTTTTTCTGCGCGATATGTTCGGATAAGTAGTTGAGATTGCCGCGCACGACGCCCGCCACGATATTGCTCATACGGTAGTTATAGCCGAGCTCTTCGTGCTGATACCAGGCGGCGTCCTCTCGGGACTGGGTGCTCCATTTGCGGACCTTGTTCGCGTCGTCGAGGCTGTCGGTCAACAAAAGACCGCCGGCGCTTCCGGTGACGATCTTATTGCCGTTGAAGCTGATAATACTCACGTCGCCGAAGGTGCCGGTCTGGACGCCGCGATAGGTCGCGCCGAAGGATTCCGCCGCATCCTCCACGACCAGGGCGCCGTGGGCGTGGGCGATCTTCACGATCTCGTCGATCTTGCCGACCAATCCGTACAGATGCGCGACGACGACGAGTTTCACGTCGGGATAGAGTTCAAACGCCCGCTGTAAGGCGACAGGGTCCATATTCCAGGTGTCGGGATCGGTGTCGATAAAAACCGCCTCGCCGCCCTCGTAGGCGACGGGGTTGACGGTCGCGTCGAAGGTCAGATCCGAGCAAAAGACCTTTCGCCCGGCAAGCGTTCCCGTTCCGACCCGCGCCTGCCCGTAGAGCTTTTCGCCGCAAAGACGGATCGCCAGGTGCAGCGCCGCCGTGCCGCAGGAAAGCCCCACGCCGTACGCGCGCCCGACGATTCTGGCGCAGGCTTGTTCGACTTCGTTGATATTCTCGCCGACCGTGCTCACCCAGTTGGTGCGGATCGCTTCGTCCACCCAGCGCTGCTCGTCGCCGTGCATCGTGGGGGTCGCAAGCCACGCTTTTTCTTTGAGCCGTTCGATCCCCTGAAATTTTTCGGCACAAAAGGTCTTTTGTCCGTTCATGCTACTCTCCCGTCACGCCGGACGACGCCGCAAAAAACGGCCCGCCTCCCGGCGCTTTTTGAAATCAAAAGCGATCGGTTTCCTATTATATAATTACAGACTATACCAAATGGTAATTCTATCACAGAGTATGCGGTCTGTCAAGATGACAAAAAAAGGCGGCGGGATCCTCCCGCCGCCTTTCAAAAGAGGCCTTATTTCTCTTCTTTGTCTTCATCCGCTTTGGCTTCATCCGCCGGTTTTGCGTCAACCGGTTTTACGTCGGATGCGCCGGATTTCTTTTTCTTCTTCAGAGCGAAGATCAGAAACGCCGCGCCGCCGAGGACGAGGACCGCCGCCACAATGATGATGATGAGAAGCGTGCTGTCGCCGCCGCCGGTGGTATTATCCTGGAAGGAGCTGCCGCCCTTGTTGCCGCCTTTATTGTTCTCTTCCGCTTCCGCTTCGGGAGAACCGACTAAGATCAGCGCGTCACGCGCGGCTTTGATCTCTTCCGCCCAGGCGGAAACGTCTTTGTTGGTCATGGACTCGTCGCCGATCGTATGCGCGTTCAGCGCCGCCTGGAGATCCGCCCAGGAAGATTCGGTGTAGTCCGGTTCATAGTAGTTTCTCGCAATGTCAGCCTGCAGGGTCTCGATCTTCTTGAAGCTGACGGTCACGTTCTTCGGCTCGAAAGCGGCGACGGTAGCGTCCGGATCCTCGGCGCCGATCATCACGTAAGATTCGCTGGAGAAGTTCTGATAGATCTCGGTCATACCGTTGGCAAGACCCGCCGCGCTGATCTTGGAATCAAAGGTGCCGCTGGTCTTGATGGCGCTTGCTGCATCCGCCGCTTCCAGATCGATGTTGTAGAGGTACACCGGCTGATCTTTTGCCGCTCTCCAATAGCTGATAACCGCCATCTTTTCGGCTTCGTTACCTAAGTTCAGTTCGCCGAACGCGGTAGAGGGATAGTTGTGGGCGGCGTGGCCTTCCACGACGCGGTCCACGTGGACGGACAGCAAAAAGCCGTTGTCCGGGCACGCGATATTGCCGCCGTTGGAGGTGACGGTTTCCAGAACCTTGTAATAACCGTTGTCCTCATCCCACGCGATGGACATGGTATAGAAAGCCGCGAACTTATGGTCGGCATACTTATCGGACCATTCCTGATAAGCCGCGAATTTATCCGCCATCTTGGCTTTATAAGCGCGGGTGATGTCGGCAAGCGTGGTATAGCCGTTGGCGTCCATATAAGCCTTGGTGAAGATGACGGAAGCGTTGGAATAAACGTCTTCCTGGTTAAAATGGCTGATGAAGATCTTGCGTTCTCCAGCAGCGTGCACGCCAAATGTCCCGAGCGTCGCGCAAAGCATCATCACGACGAGGGCAAGTGCGAGCAGACGAGATAGTTTCTTCATGATACTCTCCTTCAATGTTTGATTCAAAATATGCGAAACATACGGAAAAAACCATACGCCGCCATTCCATTGAAAATATAGCACACGCTCTGAAAAATGTCAAGTAAATTTCCGCACGAAAACCGGGATTTTTTACACGATTTTCGTTTTTGTTGCGTTCTTTTACCTACCGCCGCGCCCGCGGGATCCCGGCAGCCAAAAATCCGGCCCGTGTCCGGGATAGACGCGCGTATCGCTTGGAAATGAAAGCAG
>CADBPF010000116.1 GCA_902796545.1 uncultured Ruminococcus sp.
CCCAAAATCGAAACGTTCGGGCGCCAGATCGCGAAGATCACGAGCGCGATGGCGAGCCAGCCGCGGTCGCCGAAGCCGTCGTTGGACCAGGTGCCCATGTAATCCACCACGTAATACAGCCCGCCGAGCCCCGCGATCATACTGCCGATGCAGGTGGCGAGATATTTGTAGCGATTCACGTTGATGCCCGCGGCGTCCGCGGTCGCGGGGTTTTCGCCGACGGCGCGCAGGTGCAGTCCGACGCGCGTGCGCTTCAAGACGAACGCGCAGACAAGGGCGATGAGGATCGCGACGTACACTAAAAAGGTGTGCGATAAAAAGATCGTTCCGAACCAGCCGAGATCCTCGGCAAAGGGGAGGGTCTTGATGAAGATATTATGCGTCGGGGTGAGGTTGATCGAGGGGATCTCGCTGTGCGTCAGCTTGATCAGCGAGCCGCCGAAGAAGTTGCCGAAGCCGACGCCGAAGGTCGTGAGCGCGAGCCCGGTTACGTTCTGGTTGGCGCGGAGCGTGACGGTCAGAAAGCAGTAGATCAGCCCCATCACGAGAGAGCCGAGCAGGGAGGACAGGATCGGGATTATGATCGCAAGGAAGGGATTCATCGCGTCGTAATTGGGCGCGACCGATTGCTGATAAAAGAAAGCGCCGATCACGCCGGACATCCCGCCGACGTACATGATGCCGGGGATCCCGAGGTTGAGGTGGCCGGATTTTTCGGTAAGGATCTCGCCGGTGGAGCCGAACAACAGGGGGATGCCCTGCATGATCGCGCGTTTGATGAATGCGGCAATCATTGCTTCACCACCTCCTTTTTCGAGTTGCGGACAAGCTTGTAATTGATGAAGAATTCACAGCCGATGATGAAGAAGATGATGATGCCCGTGATGATATCGGAAAACGACTTGTTCAGCCCGAGGTTGGACGAAACGAGGTCGGAGCCTTTGCTCAAAAACACGATCAGAAACGCGGACAGGATCATATAGAAAGGATTGAATTTGCCCATCCAGGAAACGATGATCGCGGTAAATCCGCGACCGCCCGCGGTGTCCTTGGAAATGGAGTGTTCGCTTCCGGCGACGAGCAAAAGCCCCGTGATCCCGCAGATCGCGCCCGAGATGAGGACCGTGCGCATAATGACTTTTTTCACGTTGATGCCGATATAGCGCGCGGTGTTTTCGCTTTCGCCGACCACGGAGATCTCGTAGCCGTGCTTGCTGTAGCGCAGATACACGAACATCAAAACGGTGACTGCCGCGACGACGATGATATTGAGCAGATACTCGTTGCCGACGGCGGGCAGCTGCCCGTTTTCAACGGTGCCGATATGCCCGGAGCCCTTGGGCATCGCCCACAGATGGCAGAAATAGCCGACCAACTGGATGGCGATATAGTTCATCATCAGCGTAAAGAGCGTTTCGTTGGTATTCCAGAACGCCTTGAAGACTGCGGGGATGAACGCCCAGATCGCGCCGGCGAGCACGCTTGTGACGATCATCACGAGATATAAGAGCGGCGTGGAAAGCTTATCGCCGAGCAAGATCATGCAGCTGACCGTCGCAAGACCGCCCATCAGCACCTGACCTTCCGCGCCGATATTCCAGAAGCGCATCTTGAACGCCGGGGTCACGGCGAGCGCGACGAGCAGTAAAAGCGAGGTTTCTTTGGCGAGCACCCAGATACGGCGGGTGGTGCCGACGGCGCCGCGGAACAGCGTCGAGAAGAATTCGATCGGATCCGCGTCCGTCAAGAGCACGGTGACGAGCGAGGAGATGATCAGCGCGGCGACGACCGCGAGGATGCGGATGATCCACGCCTTCCACCAGACGATGGCGTCGCGCTTGGCGATATGGAACATAGGCTCCCGCACGCGGGATTCCTTTTTCTTGTTTGCTTCGGCGTTCACTCTGCCACCTCCCCGTCGTTTGCTTTTACGTGATAGGCGTCGTGCGAGCCCTTGGTCATCAACAGTCCGACCTGCTCTTTGGTGGCGGTGCGCGCGTCCAAAAGCCCGGCGATCTTCCCGCCGCCGATCACCAAAATGCGGTCGCACAGCGCGAGCAGCACGTCCAGATCCTCGCCCACGAAGATCACGGCGACGCCGTTTTTCTTCTGCTGGTTGAGTAAGTTGTAGATCGTGTAAGAGGAGTTGATGTCCAGCCCGCGCACGGGATACGCCGCCATCAGCACGGTCGGCGCGCTTGCGATCTCGCGGCCGACGAGCACCTTTTGCACGTTGCCGCCGGACAGGCGCCGCACCGGCGTGGTCGCGCCCGGGGTCACGACCTCCAGGCGCTCGATGATGCTTTCGGCAAGGTCGCGCGGCTCCTTGCGTTTCAAGAAGGCGCCCGCGCCTTTCGTATAACTGCGCAGCATCATATTGTCGATGATGTCCATGTTCCCGACGAGCCCCATGCCGAGCCGGTCCTCCGGCACGAACGAGAGCCTGACGCCGAGATCCCGGATCTGCACCGGCGTTTTGTCGCGCAGATTTTCTTCTTTTCCGGTCGCTGGATCGTGGTAGAGGATCGTGCCGCTTTCCACGTGCTGTAAGCCGGCGATGGCTTCCAAAAGCTCTCTTTGTCCGCTTCCCGCGATCCCGGCGACGCCCAAGATCTCGCCGCTTTTCGCGGTAAAGGACACGTTATCCAACACCTTGACGCCCTCGACGCTCAAGCAGTTGAGGCCGTCCACGACGAGCCGGTCCTGCGGATCCACGGGATCCGCGCGCTCGATATTGAGATCGATCTTCTTGCCGACCATCAGCTCGGTCAGCTTTTCTTCGTCGGTCTCGGCGGTGTTCACGGTGCCCACGGCCTCGCCCTTTCGCAGCACGGCGACCCGGTCGGAGAGGGCAAGCACCTCGTGGAGCTTATGGGTGATGATCACGATCGCCTTGCCGTCGTCGCGCATCCGGCGCAGGATCGCGAAAAGCTTTTGCGTTTCCTGCGGGGTGAGCACGGCGGTCGGCTCGTCTAAAATCAGGATGTCCGCGCCGCGGTAGAGCACCTTGATGATCTCCACGGTCTGCTTTTCGGACACGCTCATCTCGTAGATCTTTTTCATCGGGTCGAGCTCGAACCCGTATTGCTCCGCGATCTTTCGGATATGGCTCGCCGCGCGCTTCAAGTTGAACTTTTCGTGCAGCCCGAGCTCGATATTTTCGGCGGCGGTCAGGATATCGACCAGCTTGAAGTGCTGGTGGATCATTCCGATCTTATATCGGAACGCGTCCTTCGGGGACGCGATCACGACCTCGCGCCCGTCGATGAAGATCTTGCCGGAATCGGGGAAATAGATGCCGGAGATCATGTTCATCAAGGTGGTCTTGCCGCTGCCGTTCTCGCCCAAAACGGATAAGATCTCACCGCGATATACGGTCAGATCCACGTTTTTGTTCGCGACGACTTTGGTGCCGAACGCTTTGGTGATCCCTTTCAGTTCGATTGCCGGGGTTTTACTCATCAACAGGCTCCTTTTCCTTTTTCCCTTGGAGATGCGCAATGCGGGGCATTCCGCGTGTCCAAAAGAAAAATGTGATCTTTGAAAACCCGTAAGGCGGGGCAAGAATGCCCCGCCTTATCGGGAAAAATCAAGGTTTAATAAGCGTCGTTGAGCAGGGTGATGCCGTCGATGCGGATATCGAAGTACGGCGCGGAACGATATTTGGATTCCGCAAACGCACCGTTTTCGATCACTTCGGTGTCGGGGGTGTAGGCGGCGTCGGTATCAACGTCCGCTTTGTAGCTGTCGAGTTTTTCGCCGTTCACGGTGAAGGATTCGGTCTTAAAGACGTTGAGCGTGCCGGCCTTGAGTTCTTCTTCGGCCTTGGCGATGGCTTCTTTGGTGCCCGCGGCGGCGACCTTCTCATTGATCTCGGTCAGAACCACGGAGCCCTCTTCGATCCCGCCGCACCAGTCGTCGGCGATCGCTTCGCCCTTGCGGACGCAGTCGATCATGTACTCCATATAAGGAGTCCAGTCGATGCGGGAAGAAACGATGAAGGTGTTCGGGCAGGCGTCCTGGGTGGAGCCGTTGTAGGAAACGTTCGGGACACCGGCGGTCTCACAGGCACTCGGAGCGCCCATGGAGTCGGCGTGCTGGGAGATCAGCTTGCAGTTGTGGCTGAGCAAGAGCTCGGCGGCTTCCTTCTCGGCGGCCTCGTCGTACCAGCTTCCGGTGAACTGAACTTCCATGGTCACGCTCGGGCAAACGGAGCGCGCGCCGAGGAAGAAGGAGGTGTAACCGGAGATCACTTCGGCGTAGGTGAAGGCGCCGACGTAACCGATCTTCGCCTCTTCGGCGGTAAAATCGCCCGCTTCGATCATTTCGTTGAGCTTCAGGCCCGCGGCGATCCCCGCGAGATAGCGGCCTTCGTAGATGGAAGCGAACGCGTTGTGATAGTTGGCAAGCTTTTCGGTATGCGCTTTGGTACCGGTCGCGTGGCAGAACTGAACGTCGGGGTTCTCTTTGGCGGCTTTGATCATGAAGTCTTCATGGCCGAAGCTGTCGGCAAAGATGATGTTGCAGCCGTCGTCGATCAGATCGAGCGCGGTCTGATAGCACTCGTCGCCTTCGGGAATGTTGCTCTTGAGAACGTATTCCACGCCCTGGTTTTCACAGGCGGCTTTGGCGGCGTTCATGAAGTTGAGGTCGTAGGTCGAGTTTTCATCGTGCAGGAAGATGAAACCGACTTTCAGCGCCTTTTCCGCCGGCTTGTCGTTGCCCGCGGGCTTGTTGTCGTTTTCGGGCGCGGTCTGAGCGCAGCCGACGAACGCCAAAGCACACATGGCAAGGACCAGGATCGCACACAGTAACTTTTTCATGATTTTCTCCTTTTTCCTTTCGTTTTCCCGATCGGGATGTTTTGAATGTATTCCAAAAGCGGTATTCTCGCTTTCAGACAAGAAAAAACGGCAATCACTTCCGTAATTGCCAATCCGCGTCCCGCCCCGGCTCCGGGAAAATTCGCCCCGAAAACAAAAAAACGGCCAATAGTCGCAATTTGAACGGTTTTGCGGTAGAAACGTCCGAACCATCTTTTCGGACTTATATTGGCAACGATATTCAATTGTTTTGATCCACGACTATTGTACCAAACCGACCGGCCGTTTGTCAACCGTTTTTCCAAAGTTTTCGCAGTTTCGACAAATTTCCGGCGTCTCGTTTTTCATATTTTTATATATTTGCGACCCGCGGCGCTTTGCGGTTTGACTTTATCGAAGAAGTGGTATAAAATACGAATAGAATCTTCTCAAAACTACAGGAGCGGACAGCTATGAAACGGTTTTATGAAATGGAGATCGCGGGAGTCAAACGCTCTCTTCCCTTATGCAGACTCAACGACGAATTGTATATCGGCGCTTTCGTGATGTTCGGCGACGTGGAGCTGACGCGCGCCTGCGCAAGCGAGCTGCTCAAGATCGCGCCGGACTACGATTATCTCATCACCGCCGAGGCGAAAGGCATCCCGCTGTGCTACGAGATGGCGCGCCAGAGAGGCGACGAAACTTATTTCGTCGCCCGCAAAAAACCGAAACTTTACATGACCGGCGTGCTGGACGTCGCCGTGCAGTCCATCACCACCAAGGGCGAACAGCACCTGTATCTCGACACCGCCGAGGCCGAGCGGATGCGCGGCAAGCGCGTGCTCATCGTGGACGACGTGATCTCCACCGGCGAAAGCCTGTACGCCGTGGAACAACTGCTCGAACGCGCCGGCGCGATCGTTGCCGGCAAGCTCTGCGTGCTCGCCGAGGGCGACGCGCAGTCCCGCAAGGATATCGGCTTTTTGAATCCCCTGCCGCTGTTTGACCAAAACGGCGATCCGATCGGTGCGTAACACGGAGAGAGTCTGATGCGGAAACTGAAGATCGGCTTATTCTGCGATTCGTTTTTCCCCATGATCGACGGAGTGGTCATGGTGGTGGACAACTACGCCCGCCGTTTGCAAAAATACGGCGAGGTCACCGTGTTCGTCCCCGGCGGAAAACGCGAAAGCGAGCTGTTGGATGCGCTGCCGTATCCCGTGATCTCGACGCCCGCCATGAAGGTCCCCGTTTTCGATTATCCCGTGCCGATGCCGGAGATCGATTATAATTTCAACGCGGCCGCCAAAAAAATGGATCTGGACCTTTTGCATATCCATTCTCCCTTCGGGCTCGGCAAATTCGCGCTGCGCTACGGCCGCCGCAACAAGGCGCCCGTGATCGCCACGATGCACAGCCAGTTCCGGCGCGATATCCAGCGCTTCGCCAAGCTCGAATCCACCACCGATCTCCTCTTGAAAAACGTGATCCGCGTCTTCGACGAGTGCGAGGAGTGCTGGGCGGTCAACGCCGCCGTCGCCCGCATTTTTTACGAGGAATACGGCTATCATACGCTTCCGAGCGTGCAGGAAAACGGCACCGATATGATGCCGCTCAAAAACCCGGACAGCGCTCTCCGGCGCATCAACGAAAGCTACGGGATCGACCCGGAGGAAACGGTTTTCCTATTCGTCGGGCGGCTCAACAAGCTCAAAAACGTGTTTTTGATCGCGGACGCGATCCGGATCCTGAAAACCCGCGGCCTGCCGTTCAAGATGCTCTACGTCGGATCCGGTCAGGACGAGGAAAGCCTCAAACAGTATATCGCGGAGACCGAGCTTTCCGACCGCGTGATCTTCACCGGCCGGATCCGCGACCGCGAAACGCTCGCCGCGTTGTACGCGCGCGCCGCGCTGTTCCTCTTCCCCTCGCTCTACGACGCAAGCTCGCTCGTGCAGATCGAGGCGGCAAGCCAGAAGACCCCCACCGTCTTTGCGCGCGGCGCCGCGACCGCCGATACCGTCACCGAGGGCGTCAACGGCTTCACCGCACCCGCCGACCCCGTCGGATTTGCCAACACCATCGAAACCATCCTCGCCGACAAGGAACGGCTCCGTACCGTCAGCGAAAACGCCTACCGCGACCTCTATCGCAGCTGGGACGAGATCGTCGATACCGTTTACGGCCGCTACCTCGACATCTGCGACCGCTTCGCGGCAAAGCAAAAACAGTAAGGCAAGTAAAAACAGCCCGCGCCCCGCGCGGGCTGTTTTGTTTGGGATTTTGTTTTCTGATTCTTCCTTTTCTTTTTGGAAAAAGAAAAGGAAGCGAAAAGAAAAACTTCGTGGTGTCATGGATGGGTTTGCGCAGGGCACCCAAAAG
>CADBPF010000117.1 GCA_902796545.1 uncultured Ruminococcus sp.
AGCGGAATCTACGCTCGACGTTCTTACTTCGATACGGAAACGGGCTTCTATTACCTTTCCAGCCGTTATTATGACCCGGAGCTCGGCCGGTTTTTGAATGCGGATTCACAACTGAATGTAAAAGATGGAATTTTGGGTTACAATCTGTTTGCTTATAAAATGAGATCCGGTTGATCAGGAGGCGCGGAACATGGCAAGATTGAAATTTGAAGAATTCCCGATCGGGTTTTGGGGCACTTATCCCTACGCGATCGAGGGGATGGACGAAACACAGATCACGGATATGGCGGAATGCGGGATCACGCTGACCATGTCGCCGTGGATCGCGCAGGGAAAAGAAGAGGCGGCTTTGCGCGCGCTGGATCTTTGCGAAAAGCACGGGATCGCTTTGATTTTGCAGGATCGGCGCTCGCATTGGACCCATATCAGGCAAGGCGCCGGGGAATACCGGGCGAATATGCGGCAGGCTTATGAGGATTTCGGGAAGCATCCGGCGTGCTTCGGTTTCTTTCTCGGGGACGAGCCGCGCGAAGCCGATATGGATCTCTGCACGGAAGCCTATCGCATCGCCCTGGAAGAGGGTCCGGGGCTTGTGCCGTACCTGAACCAGTATCCCGGTTACGCGGATAAATGCCGGAAATTCGTGCGCGAGTCCGGCTGCCGGCTTTTGTCTTATGACAGATACGATCAAATGAATCCGAACGATCTCGGAGAGGGATTCATCCGGGATCTCACCACCTATAAAAAACTTGCGGATGAAGTGGACGTACCGCTATTATCCATCATGCTTTCCACCGGGCATTTCCGCTATCGCGTGCCGAGCGAGGACGATCTGCGCTGGCAGGTCGGATGCGCGCTTGCGTGCGGTGCGGACGCGATCTTCTGGTACACCTACTATACGCCGATCCGCAGCAACAACTACCGCGGCGGCCCGATCTCGGAATTCGGGGACAAGACCCCGACCTATTACGCGATGAAAAACGTGCACCGCAGATTTTTGCGGGATCACGCCGAACTGTTCTGCAGCAGAAAGCACCTCGGTGTGTACGCCTTCGGCCGCAGCTGCGCGGGCATGGCGGATTTTGTGGCGCAAAACGTGCCGGCGGCAAAAGAAACCGGCGTACTCAACGTAAAAAGCACTTTCGGCACGCCCGGTTTTATCACTTTTCTTGAGGGCGAAGGGAAGTATGCGGGAAAGAAATACGTGATGATCACGAACAATTCTTGTGATAAATGTGATATGTTCGTCCTCACCGTAAGCCCGGATAAAACGAAGTTTTTCCGCGTTTATTCGGAAAATGAAGTGGATTTTGCGGTTTCGCATTGGGACGCCCGCTTTGCTCGTCATGACGACGGCACCGAATGCGGCGCATATCTTGCGCCGGGTCAGTTCGAGATTTTCCGCTTTGAATAAACTAATCCCGTGAAACCGCAAAAAAGGAAACGATTCACACGGATTTTGCTATAAAAAAAGGAGGATCCAAATGAAAAAAGCGTTGGCTTTGCTGTTTTGCGTTTGCATTCTTGCGGCGTTTTCCGCCTGCTCCGCCGCGCCCGCCGTAAAGCCGCCGGAGCCCGCGATCCCCGCGCCCCGGGAAGACGCACCCGCGCCCGAGCCCGAGCCTACCGGGGCGGATCAATCCCCGCCGATAGAGGATCCGGAAGTATTCTATGAAACGGAGCCGCCGGAGCCCGAGCCGCCTTTGATCACGACAAAAGCGGATGAAACCGGCGTTTTTGTGAAGCTTCTTTCCCAACCGGATCAGCTTTACGGCGTTTCGTTTTATCTGCCGCAGGATTGGAGCTATACCCTGAATCGGTACACTCGTCCCGGCGTGGGCGTCGAGATCCGGCCGCAGGATCAAGCCGCGCACGGTTATCTGCTGATCCGCTGCAGCGACAGCTTCGGCGTCTGTGGTACGGGGCTTAAAAGCGAGGATATCGTTTTTAACGGCCATCCGGCAAGTAAGGGTACCTACGATAACGCCGAGGTCTGGGATTATATCGCTTTAACGGATTTCAGAGGCTGTGCGATCATCAACGAGGCGCCGGATCTCTTTGCGGAATACGGCGACGAGATCGACGCGATCCTGGACACGGTGGAATTCATCCATCCGCCCGCCGAAGACTGAAGCGAAAACACGGGACCGGAAAAACGAATTTCGTTTTTCCGGTTTCTTTTTTAGGTTGCCTTAAGGTTTGCGCGGTAAGATGAGCACAGATCAAGGAGGTGTTCTGATGAAAAAATTACTCGCAGGGATTCTGTCCGTAAGCCTGATCGCGCTGTTGTGCGCCTGCGGACAGGTAAGCGGCACGCTTGTCGATTCCGCCGCGTTACAGCAAAGCAGCTCGTCGCAAACAAGCGTATCCGCCCAGACCGGCGCAAATGAAAGCGCAAACGAGGAGAGCCAAAGCGACGAGCTTTTCTCCAAGCGCGACCTCAGCGCGGAATACGATTCAAACGTCGTCACGATCGAACTGTTGCAGACCACCGCGCGCGCCTCGTCCGATACGGTCGGCGTTGAGGGCTCAAACGTGCTTATTTCCTCGGCGGGGACTTATCTTCTCTCCGGCACGCTCGAAAACGGCACGATCACCGTGGACGCCGGCAAAGAAGATAAGATCCAGCTCGTGCTAAACGGCGTGAGCATCCGTTCCGAAAATTACGCCGCGATCTACGTAAAAGAGGCGGATAAAGTGTTCGTCACCCTCGCGGAGGGCACGGAAAACACCCTGTCCAACGGCGGCGCGTTCACGCAGAAAGACGAGAATAACGTGGACGCCGTGATCTTCTCCAAGGACGATCTGACCTTGAACGGCACGGGCAGTCTGACCGTTACCTCTCCCGCCGGTCACGGGATCGTCGGCAAGGATGAAGTCACGATCGCAAGCGGTACGTATTCGATCACCGCGGCAAACCACGCGATCGCCGCAAACGACCTGATCGCGATCGCCTCCGGGACCTTTCGCTTCAACGCAAACAAAGACGGTCTGCACGCCGAAAATTCGGACGACGCGACCCTGGGCAATATCTATATCGCCTCCGGGACCTTTACGATCCGCGTAAACGACGACGCGATCCACGCAAACACGCTTTTGCAGATCGAAGGCGGCGAGTTTTCGATCACCGCGGCCGAGGGCCTGGAAGCGACCTATATCCAGATCAACGGCGGCACGATCACGATCAGCGCCTCCGACGACGGGATCAACGCCGCGCGCAAATCCTCGGCGTACACGCCGACCGTGGAGATCAACGGCGGAGAACTTTCGATCTCGATGGGCGCGGGCGATACCGACGGTATCGATTCCAACGGCAACCTCATCATCACCGGCGGCACGATCGATATTACCGCGGGGTCCGCCTTCGATTTTGACGGCAGCGTGCAGTTCACGGGCGGCACGGTCACGGTAAACGGTCAGCGCGTCACGACCATCCAGAACCAAATGATGGGCGGCGGCATGGGCAATATGGGCGGCAACCCCGGCGG
>CADBPF010000118.1 GCA_902796545.1 uncultured Ruminococcus sp.
CAGACCCGTCAGTTCGCTGAACAGGACGTCTTTTTTCGCAAGCTCCACCGTGTCGGTCGGCACGATGATCTTCGAGGCTTTCCCGTCCGCCATGGCGACGAGCGCCTCGTATTTTTTTAATTCGAGCACGGCGGCGTCGGGGAGCGCTTCTTTGAGCGCGCGCAGTCCGTCCGCCTCCGCTTTTTTGGCAAGGTAGATCGCTTTCGCTTCCCCCTCGGCTCTGGCGATCCGCGCGTCGCGCTCGCCCTCGGCTTCCAAGATCATCGCCTGCTTGTCGCCCTCCGCCCGCGTGATGGCGGCGGCCTTGTGTCCTTCCGCCTGCAAAAGCGTTTCGCGGCGATCGCGTTCCGCCTTCATCTGCTTATCCATCGCGTACTGGATCTCGGCGGGCGAGATGATGTTTTTCAGCTACACGCGGCTGACCTTGATGCCCCATTGATCGGTCGCCTCATCCAGGATCTCGGTCATTTTGCCGTTGATCGTATCGCGGGAGGTGAGCGTGCCGTCCAATTCCAATTCGCCGACGAGGTTGCGCAGAGTCGTCGCCGTCAGGTTTTCCAGCGCGCTGATGGGGTTGACCGCGCCGTAGGTGTACAGCTTGGAATCAAAGATGCGGAAATAGACGACCGTGTCGATCTGCATCGTCACGTTGTCCTTGGTGATCACGGGCTGCGGCGGCGAATCGAGCACCTGCTCCTTGAGCGTGACGCGATTCGAGATCGACTGGAAAAACGGGATCTTCACGTGTAAGCCCGCCGACCAGGTCGTGTGGTATTTTCCGAGTAATTCGGTGATCCACTCGTGCGCCTGCGGCACGATCTTGATATTCGCGAGAATGATGATGAGAAGCAGCGCGACGATCGCGACCGGAAGGATCCATTCCATAAATCTTCCTCCTTTTGTTCGTAGGATTTCAAGTTCCGTATCGTATTATACCACAGAAGCAAAATAGATGTAAAGCCGTCCGGATCGGACGGCTTTTCGATTTTTTACGGCGCGTGCACGGTGATCGTGACCGGCTGCGTGTAGAGCGTGTAAGGCGTGGCGTCCGGCAGGGCGCTTTCGTAGGTAAAGCACACGGAAGCGGTCCCTTCTTTGAGCGCGGTCAGACGCCCGTTTTCAAATGCGATCACGTCCTCGCCCTCGATGATCCGCACCAAAACGGACGCGCTAACGTCTTTTAACTCTTTGGAATAGGTGAGCAGGTTCACTTCCGGGATATCCGCCGCCTCTCCCACGGAAAGGGAAAGCGCGCCCAAATCGCACCAAAGGAGCTTTGAAGCGTCTTTTAAGTAGGCGATCTCGTTTGTCGTCATGCCGTCCATCCCGTGCAGGAAATTCGTGCAGACCCTGGCGCCGAGGGATCCGGTATAGGTCCAGGTCCACAAAGTCATCCCGCGATCACAGGCGTCTTTCAAGAATTCCGCGCTGATCGTGTCGTAACTGACCGCCATCGTGGAGTGGTAGTTCAGACACGCGTCCTGCGCGTCGGCATATTCGTTGATCGTCGTTGCGGCGTCGTTGGTAAAGGGCAGTCCCGCGGAAGAGAAGATCAGCCCGGTCGGCGCGTCCAGCACCTCTTTGGCGGATAACAGTTGCTCGCCGGTGAAGCTGATGAATACGACCTGCGCTTCCATGCCGGCGTCTTTGACCGTTTGCGCGGCTTTCTTTGCGGAAGCCGGGTCGCCGCCCTTCAATTCGCACAGGATCTTGACGTCCTTGCCGCGCACGGCGGCAAGCAGTTCGTTTAAGGTGGGGAAGCTTTCGTCGGAGAGCGTGCCGTCGGGCAGATACAAGCGGTGCGTGCGGATCTCCGACAAGGTCAGATCCGCGATCTTGCCCGCGCCGTCAGAGGTGCGGTCGATGTTGGCGTCGTGGCTTAAGATCAATTCGCCGTCGGAAGTCAGCTGCACGTCGGTCTCGATCAGATCCGCCCCGTGCTCGATCGCGCTCAAAAAAGAGCTCATGGAGTTTTCGGGGAAGCTCGTGTGATCGCCGCGGTGCGCGGTCCATACGGGGGTGCGCGTCAGGGAATTGGGCGCGGAAAAGACGCTTTTCTGCGTGTCGTCGATCAGTTGGAAATTGTTCGTCACCACGGCGTTTGCGCCGGACGCGATCAGCCGCACGGCGTCGGTGGGGGAATCGAGATCCGCCTGAAACGCCCAGATCGCCGGCTCGTATTCCCGCAGCTGCGCGACGAAGGTTTTTTCGATCAGCGTCTGCGGCAAAAGGATGCCTTGCGCATAAGAGCCCGCGGCCTCGCGCGCAAGCGTATCGGGCGCGGTATCCGAAGCCGCGTTTCGTTTGTCTAAAATCCCGCGCAAAACGGTCGGACAAAGCGTGCGCGCAAAGCGCAGGGTCTGCGCGTCGGAAACCACGACCGCCTCCGGTGCGTCAAGCGCGTTCAGCGCGCTGTGCAGGGC
>CADBPF010000119.1 GCA_902796545.1 uncultured Ruminococcus sp.
CGTGTTGCCGGTCAGATCGAATTCCACAAGCTCGTCGTCCATGTAAAGATCGCCGTCTTTGACAAAATACTCACCGTCCGCCTCCTCAAAGGAGTTTTCCAGTTCCCGGCGCAGGTCGTCCGGATCGAGGCTGTCTTCGGTAAGTTCGCGGATGCTGTCGTAGCCCATGGAGTCCAGAAGATCGCTCACGCTCATTTCGTTTTCTTTGGCATAGTTTTGGACGTATTCGCCCAGTCCTTTTTCCACGGCGCGGAAGATCTGGCCTGCAAAATCGTCGATGCTTTCGTCGTTTGCGCCGAAAACGTAAGTGCCGTCCGAAGAGAAGGTGAGATAAAACTTCAAGGTGATCCCGGTGCAGTCCACGTATTCTTGAACGTCCTCGTCCAGTTCGTCCTGGATCGATTCGCCGACGTCGATCTCGCTGACCCATTTGCCGATCAGCGCTTGGGAAAGATCCTTTTCGCCAAAGGAAATCGTTTTGCCTTCTTCGGAGGAACCCAACAGCTCTTCCAGTTTTTCTTTCAGTTCCGACAGTTCTTGTTCGGTATCGCCGTCGGTCAGTTTGAATTTGATCTGGCCGCAGGCGCACAAAGCCGCAAGCAAAAGCCCCATAGTAAGGAGGACGCACAGCAGTTTTTTCATGTTTTTCTCCTTTTTTCGTATCGAATGTCGCGCAAAAACCGCGCTTTTCCGATCTCATTATAACCAACGCGCGCAAAAAACGCAAGTATTTGCACTTTTTCTATCAGATTTGACAAGCGGGGGCAAAACAAGTAGAATAAAATTAAATAAACGATCTGATATGAGGAAACCGGATGTCGAAGACCAAAAAACTCATCCTTTCGATTTCGATCCCGGGCGCGGTGCTTTTGCTTCTTGCCGGCGTCTGGTTCTACTTTTATCTCAATCGCACGACGGCTTTGCAAAACGCGCTTGCCGCGCGGGACGCGGAGGCGGTCTCGAACGTGTATCACGCGACGGAAAACCCCGGACGGATCCGGGAATACGACGCGCTGATCGCCGAGACCTTAGACGAGATCCTGATCGACCTCAACGCGCAGAATTTCGCGGCGCAGGCCGAAACGGGCGGGAAAACGGTCCCCTATCGCTATCTTGCCGATACCTGGGGCAGTTTGGTCTATAACGAATCCGACCGCTTCGGCGCCAAAACCTTGCAGGATTCGATCTCCGAGAGCAACGCCGAGCGCTGGGCGCGCCTTAACGCGCTGTTGGATTCCAAAAGCGCCTATTGCGCGGGCGTTTCTTTGGCGCAAAAAGATCCGAAACAGGCCATCGGTCTGTTTCAAAGTCTGTCCGAGCAGGACTCCGCTTTTTCCGACGCGCAAAAGCGCGCCGCGGAATGCGCGAAAGCGATCTTAAACCAGACCGTCGCCGAGGCAGGCGCGCTTGCCGAAGAAGAACAGTTCGACGAAGCCCTTGCCGCGTTGGACGAGGTCGAACGCTATCTGGACGACCGCGCGCTGACAAGCGAGGAGCTCAAACAGACGCTTGCCGACGCGCGTTTACGGATCTTAGAGCAAAAAGCCGCCGCGGAGGAAGCGGCGCGCCTTGCCGCCGAAGAGGAACGGCGGCGCAAAGAGGAAGAAGAACGGCTTGCCGCGGAAGCGCGCAAAGCCGCCGCCGCGGCGCTCAAACAGCAGCAGAGCGCGCAATCCGCGGGGGTACCTTATTATCTCGTCGTGAACCGCGCGCAGAATCTCGTGATCGTCTATTCGCGCGACGACGCGGGCGAATATACCGTGCCCTGCAAGGCGATGGTCTGTTCCGTGGGACTCAACGGCAAAACGCCGACCGGCACCTTTTTGACGAGCGACAAATACGTCTGGCGCGCGCTCGTGGGCGGGGTGTACGGACAATACGCCACGCGCATCACGGGGAGCATCCTCTTCCATTCCGTGCCCTATTACAGCCGCGACAAGGGCGATCTGGAAAAAGAGGAATACAATAAATTGGGCGACGACGCCAGTCTCGGCTGCGTGCGCCTTTGCGTGGCGGACGCGAAATGGATCTACGACAACTGCCCCTCCGGCACGAAAGTGACGATCTACGACGGCTACGACGGCGAGCCGCTGGCAAAGCC
>CADBPF010000120.1 GCA_902796545.1 uncultured Ruminococcus sp.
CGGGATCGGCTTCAAGGCAAGATCGCACAGCGTTTCGTGCAAGGCGCGGATATGCTCCGGCGTCGTGCCGCAGCACCCGCCGACGATCCACGCGCCCGCGTCGATCAGGAAACGGGCAAGATCGGCAAAGCGCCGCGGATCCACGTCGTAGCGGAAGCGGTCGTGGTCCTTTTTAGTTGGCAGTCCGGCGTTTGGATTGATAAAGATCGGAAGATCGGTCCATTTGCGTAATTCCCGGGTCAGCTCGATCATCGGCTCCGGGCCGAAGCCGCAGTTGAGCCCGAGCGCGGAAACGTTGAGTCCGGATAAGACCGCCGCCATCGCGGACAGATCTCCGCCGGTCAAAAGCTTGCCGTCCTGATCGGCGGTCACGGAAACGAAGATCGGCAATTCGCAGTTTTCCTTTGCCGCGACTACCGCGGCCTTTGCCTCGTAGAGATCCGCCATCGTCTCGATCAGCACGAGATCCGCGCCGGCGCTTGAACCCGCGCGCACGCATTCGGCAAAGGCGGCGACCGCGTCCTCGAAATCCAGATCTCCGAGCGGCGCGATCAATTTGCCGCTCGGGCCGATATCCAGCGCGACGAGCCCGTGACCTTCCGCGCGGACCGCGGCGCGGGCAAGCTCCACACCCGCGCTCACGAGCTTTTGCGCCTGCGCGCCGAATTTGAAGCGGTTTGCGCCGAAGGTGTTGGTCTTGATCAGATCCGCGCCCGCGGCAAGATAGGCTCTGTGGATCGCAAGGATTTCGTCCGGGCGCTCCAGGTTCCGGGTTTCCGGAGAAGCGCCCGGCTCAAGTCCGCGCTCCGTGAGCATCGTACCCATCGCGCCGTCGAAAAACAGCACTCTGGATCCGAGCAGGGATTCGATCTCGTTCATTATTCAGGTTCCTTTCCCGCGCGATTTGGCGCCCTGTCTGCCTCCTCCGGGGCAAGCCCGATGAGCGCGGTCACGGATTTGAGCGGCACCATCAGGCAGGCGTCCGTCAGCGTCACGCCGATCTTTTTTTCGATCTCCAAAAGGGAAAACAGACGTTTTTGGTATTCCAGCGGAAAGTCGCCGTAGCCCGGGCTGAAACGCGGGCGCGGTTTCAGACCTTCTCCCGCGATCTCGCGTGCGATCGTTTCCTGCAAACGATCCGCGTATTCCTCGACCTTTTCAGCGGCGACCGCCTGCAGGACGGGTACGAGCGGCGGCTCTGCGATCTCGGCTTTGCGGATCAGCCGATCCACGCCGGGGCCGAGCGTCAGCGCGAGCAGGCAGACCTCCGTACAGCCGGTGAGCGCGCGCGCAAGGTCGCGGCTTTCGATCACGTTTTCCGCAAGCGTCACCGAATTATTTTCCACCCGGATCGGAAATCGCCGCCAAACGGCGCGCGGCGTTTGCACCGCGCCAAGCTCCGTGTCCGCGCGCGCGATCGCCTCGTCCAACACCTTTGTGTCGGACGGCGCGGCAAGATAGCGCAGGACTTCTTTTTTGTTCATATCAGCGTTTCAGGATATGTTTGAGGTTTTCCAGGACTTTTCGCGCCGTTTCCGGACGGTTCATCGTGTAAAGGTGAATGTGCTTGACGCCGTTTGCCAACAGGTCGATGATCTGTTCGGTCGCGTAAACAACGCCCGCTTCCTGCATGGAGTCCGCGTCCTCGCCGAACTTGTCGCAGATCGCCTGGAAGCGCGGCGGCAGGACCGTACCGGATAATTCGACCGCGCGTTTGATCTGCCGCGCATTGATCACGGGCATGATCCCCGGGATCACGGGCACGCGGATCCCGGCGGCAAGCACGCGATAGAGGAAATTGTAATACACGTTGTTGTCGAAAAACATTTGGGTCACGAGAAAATCGCAGCCGGCGTCCGTCTTTTCTTTCAAAAAGGAAATATCCCGTTCCTTGTGGGCGCATTCGATATGCCCCTCCGGATAGCAGGCGCCGCCGATGCAAAACCCGCCGAAATCGCGGATCTCGCGCACCAGCTCGATCGCATAGGCGTAGTCACCGGCGTCCGGATCGAAATCCGCGGGTCGGTCGCCCCTGAGGGCAAGCACGTTTCGGATCCCGCGCGCGCGCAGATCCGCAAGCCGGTCCCGGATCGTGTCGCGCGTCGAACCGATACAGGTCAGATGCGCAAGCGCGGGGGTATGCTTTTCGTCCTGGATATGCGAGCAGATCTCGGAGGTCTTTTTTGCGCCTTCTCCGCCTGCGCCGTAGGTCACGCTGATGTAATCGACGCCAAGATCGCAGATCTGGTCCGCGACCTCGAGCACGCCGGGAAAGCCCTCTTCTTTTTTCGGCGGAAAGATCTCGCAGGAAAAGGTGGGGCGGTTATCCCGCGCGAACAGTTCACTCAAATACATGGGAATTCTCCATAGGGTATCACGATATAGGGATTATACCATAAAGCGCGCGAAATGAAAAGAAAAACCGGACGCTTTTTCAAGCGTCCGGTTCAAACGGCGCGGTCACGCAACGCGGCGGCCGGAAAGGAAGCGTTCCTGCCAGTAGCTCGCGCGGAGGTTTTGATAGCCGGTGGGCTGGTCGGGGTTGTTGCAGGAAATGAATTTGCCGTCGCCCGCGTAAATGCCCACGAAGTCGGCGCTGCCGCCGATCTCGTTGGAAAAGACCAGAATATCGCCGGGCTTTAAGTTTTCGGCCTTCACTTCCGTACCGGCGGTCGCCATGCCGCTTGCAAGCCGCGGCACGCTCACGCCGTTTTGTTTGCAGCAGTAATAAACGAAGCCGGAATTGTCAAATTCGTCCGGACCCACGCCGCCTAAACGGTACGCGGTGCCGAGCAGTGCTTCCGCCGTTTTTGCGATCGCGCGCGCGGCATCGCTTTCCGGAGCGTCGTCCGCGGGCGCGGTTTCATCTTGCGGCGCGGGGCTTTCGGAGGGATTTGCGGGTTTCTCCGGCTCGGCTCCTTCTTTTTCGGGGGTCGTTTCGTTTTCTGCGGTTTGGTTCGCCTGTTCGGGTTTGTCCGTCTTGCCCGCGTCGTTTTCCTCTGCGGGCTTGGGTTGATTGGCGGGCGCGTTCGGATCCTGCTCGATCGTCGTCGTGCCGTCCGGATCCGGCGTTTGAGCCTGATCGCAGGCGACGAG
>CADBPF010000121.1 GCA_902796545.1 uncultured Ruminococcus sp.
CTCAAAGAAGTGTTCGGCACCGGCACCGCGGCGGTCATCTCGCCCGTCGGCGAGCTCAACTGCCACGGCAAGCACATGGTGATCGGAGACAATCAGATCGGTCCCCTTTCGCAAACGCTCTACGATACCCTTACCGGAATCCAATGGGGCAACCTGGAAGATCCCTTTCACTGGACCGTCCGCGTCTGATCGCGCCTCTTTCCAAAACGCCGCAAATTTTGCGGCGTTTTTTATCGGATACGGATTGAAAAAAAGATCAATCTGTGTTATGATAAATTATAACATTTTGATCGTTTCCATGTCAGTCGTTCACGGGAGAAATCGCATGGCAAATCCTCAAAGCCGCTCGGGCGCCACGCACAAAAAGCACGGCCCCATGTACCGTTTCAAGAAAGCGTTTGGCCGTCTGCGTTCGCACACCGCGTTGTTTTTGGGCGTTCTGTTTTCGCTGGGCGCCGGGCTCATCACGCTTTACAGCGTGCTGATCCCCCACTTTGCGCTTTTGTATTCCGACGCCGTCGGGCATTCCCTGCGCACGGCGCTTGCCAGCGTCTTTTCGTTTTTGCCCTTTGCCGTGTCGGAAGTGCTCGTCGTTTTGTTTGCGCTGACCCTGCTCGTTTGGCTGGTCGTACTCATTTTGGCGCTGCACCGCAAGTATCACGCCAAAGAGCGCCCGCGCCGCAAGGTCCGCCGCTTTTTGTGGACGCCGATCTGCGCGATCTGGATCGCCGCTTTATTGTTCTTCTACCTGTTCTTCCCCTCCTATATGCGTCCCGCGCTTTCCGCCACGCTCAAGCTTCAAACCGAGCAGATCACGGATCAGGAGCTCTACGCCACGCTTAACTATTTCGTGACCCGGATCAACACCGACGCGGACGAGGTGCGCTTCACCGAATCCGGCGCAAGTAAAATGGATTTCAGCTTTTCCGAGCTTGCCGAGCATATCAACGACGATTATCTCAGAGTAAATGAGATCCTGCCGCAGATCATGGGCACCGGCGCGCCGGCGAAATCGCTTCTCTCCTCGCAACTGCTCCTGCCGTTCCACCTCGGCGGGGTCTATACCTTCTTCACCGGAGAAGCCTGCGTGAACACGGCGTATCCCGATTTCGTCCTGCCCTACACCGCGGCGCACGAGTCGGCGCATCAGCGCGGCATCGCCAAAGAAAACGCTGCGTCGCTCGCGGGATTTATCGCCTGCGCCAACAGCGACGATCCCTATATCCGCTATTCCGGCTATCTCAACCTGCTCACCGAGATGCTGCCGGAGATCAACGACGCGATCCGCGAATTACAGACCACCGATCCGGAGCTTGCAGGCGAGCTTGCCGAGGGCGTGCAAAGCATCCTCGACCGGCTGGATCCGCGCGTGCGGGGCGAACTGAAAGCCTATTCCGAGTTTTTCGAGCCCTACCGCGATTCAACGCTTGCAAAGCTTGCAAACGAGGTAAACGACGATTATCTCAAAGCCCAGGGTCAGCCCGCGGGCGTTTCCTCGTACCGGTATCTTACGGGTTTTGCCGTCGGCTATTATCTCACTTATCTGGAATAAGCGCCGGGATCCAAAGAGAACGCCAAGGAAACCGGAGTCAAAAACTTTTGATTTTTGATCGGTTTTCAAAATTCGCAACTCTGCTTGTTTTTCGGGACCAAACCCGAAAAACGCCCGGGTTGACCGTTTGTTTCCGGCAGCACTTTTCCCTACTGTAATTTTCCGCTTATTTTTTGTGCAATCTATACAAACACGAGCCTCAATCTTTGTAAGAGGCGTCTCTTTTCTTTTTTCGTGCTTTCTGCTATCATAGTTTCAAATGGATTTCCGGTTACGGAGATCCCGTTTTAAGGAGGAACGTATGGCAACTCTGACTTTTAAGCATATCTATAAGAAATACCCCGGCGGCGTAACTGCCGTTTCCGATTTCAACCTGCAGGTCAAGGACAAGGAATTCATCATCCTCGTCGGGCCGTCCGGCTGCGGAAAAACCACGACTTTACGTATGATCGCGGGCCTGGAAGAGATCACCGAGGGCGAGCTCTTCATCGGCGACCGTCTCGTCAACGACATCGCTCCGAAAGACCGCGACATCGCCATGGTGTTCCAGAGCTACGCTCTGTATCCGCACATGACCGTGTTTGAGAACATGGCGTTCGGTCTGAAGCTCCGCAAGACCCCGAAAGAAGAGATCAAGCGCCGCGTGGACGAAGCCGCCCGCATCTTAGACATCGCCCACCTGCTCGACCGTCGCCCGAAGGCGTTGTCCGGCGGTCAGCGCCAGCGCGTTGCCTTGGGCCGCGCGATCGTTCGCGAACCGAAGGTCTTCCTGTTGGACGAACCGCTCTCCAACTTGGACGCGAAACTCCGTGCGCAGATGCGCGTGGAGCTCACGAAGATCCATAAACGCCTCGGCACCACTTTCGTATACGTGACCCACGACCAGGTCGAGGCTATGACCATGGCAAGCCGCATCGTCGTAATGAAAGACGGGATCATCCAGCAGGTCGATACCCCGCAGCGTTTGTACGATACGCCCGCCAACCTCTTCGTTGCCGGCTTCATCGGCACGCCGCAGATGAACTTCATCAACGGCAAGCTCATCAAGAAGGGCTCCGATTACTATTTCACCTTCTCCGACGAGACCAAGACCCACGAATTGAAGCTCCCCGCCGAAAAGAACGCGGACGGCAAAC
Source organism: uncultured Ruminococcus sp. (assembly GCA_902796545.1). Lineage (GTDB taxonomy): Bacteria > Bacillota > Clostridia > Oscillospirales > SIG627 > RUG14179. The sequence goes on from CADBPF010000121.1 coordinate 2,689, forward strand.
TCGACGAATACGTGGACAAGGAACTCATCGGCGGTATCCGCCCCGAGTGCATCCACGACGAGCCCGTTTATCTGAGCCAGTTCCCCGACTGGGTGATCGACGCGCACGTGGACGTGACCGAGCTTATGGGCGCGGAAACGCACCTGTATCTGCAGGTCACCGAGGAACAGTCCCTCGTGGCGAAGGTTTCCTCCCGCTCCAAGGCGAAGCCCGACGACGACGTGAAGATCGCGATCGACGTGACCCGCCTCCACCTTTTCGACAAGGATACCGAACGCTTTATCGTTCATTGAGCACAAACAATCGAAAAAGCCCTGCAAAAGCAGGGCTTTTTTGTATGAGTTCCGCAAAAAAGAGGGGGCGCGTTTTGTGCGTTTTGCCCTTTGCATTTTTCGCCGAAAAATGGTAAAATAAGGTTGTAAAGAAGCACCGTTTCGGAGAGAACAAATGTCGGCGGAAAATTACCCTTTCAAAATCGGGGAATGTGTGATCTACCGTCAAAGCGGGATCTACCGGATCGAAGAGCTGAAAAAAGAGCGTTTCCACAGCGATCGCGAGCAGTTGTATTACGTGCTTAAGAGTATCCACAACGCACAGTCCAGCGTATTCGTTCCGGCAGAGCAGGATCAGACGAATCTTTGTCTGCGCCGTCCTCTGGACAAAGCGCAGGTCCGGTCCCTGTTGAAACACGCGAAAAGCGCCGCCTGCGACTGGATCGCGGATACCAAGGCGCGCGCCGTGCAGTATCAGGAATTCATCAGAAGCGGCGACACGGCAAAGATCTTCGGCGTGTATCTGCGGCTGTGCGCCTATAAAGCCGAATTGGAGCAGGAAAAGCGCAGGTTCTACGCAAGCGACGAGAAGCTCTTGGAGATCGCCGAACGGCTGATCTATGAGGAATTCAGTTTCGCGCTGGGCGTGGACAAAGCCGAGATCCCCAAACTGATCCGACAGGCGCTTTAGAAAAGCGATCCGACCCCCTTGCGGCAGCTGCCGCAAGGGGGTCTTCGTATCGTTCAGCGCAGTTTTTGCAAAACGCGCAGGGTCTCGTCGATCTCTTCGTCCGCAAGAAAGGGACCGAGCGAAAAGCGCACGGCGCCGACGTTTTGAGTGCCCATCAGCCGGTGGATCAGCGGCGCGCAATGCAGTCCGCCGCGCACGCAGACGCCCTTTTGCGACAATTCCAGGGCAAAGGCCTCGGAATGCGTCCCGCGCGGGTGATTCAACAGCACGATCCCGCCGTTTTGCGCCAATACGCGATATCCGAGCGCGTCGGCGCCCGCTTTCAGCTTTTGCGCAAGCAGTTTCGTTTTTTCCCTCGCGCCCCGCGCCGCGTCGGAGGCAAAATACTCGAGCGCGCCGCCGAGCGCCGCGATCAGATGCACCGGAAGCGTGCCCGCCTCCAACGCCTCCGGCAAAGCCGCGGGCATCGCGCGCTCCTGCGCGGCAAAGCCCGTGCCCCCGAACACGCGCGGAGCAAGCGGGCACGCCCGCGAAGCGATCAGGATCCCGAGCCCCGGCAGGGCGAGCAGTCCCTTGTGCGCGGGAAAACAGAGATAATCCGCTCCCGAATCCCGGAAAGCGATCCGCGCTTCTCCCGCTTCCTGCGAGGCGTCTAAGACCGTATAGGCGCCGGATTCTTTGGCAAGTTTACAAAATGCTTGATAATCCGTGCGCCGCCCCGTGACGTTGGAACGGCAGGTGAACACGCATAAAAGCGCGGCGCCCTGTGCCAGCACCCGTTTGAGCGCGGTCCTCCCACCGAGCGTCGGATGCTCCGGGTCAAAAAAGCGCAGGCGGATCTTTTGCTTGCGCGCAAGCTCGTACAAGGGGCGCAGGACCGCGTTATGCTCCCAAAGCGTGGTGACCACGATCGGGCGGTCGCGCCGGTTTTCCAAAACGGAGAAGATCGCAAGATTGAGCGCCTCCGTTGCGCTTTTACAAAAAAATACGCGCTCCTCGCTTTCCGCGTCAAAGGCAAGCGTCAGCGCGCGCCGCACGGAAAAACAAAGCTCGTCCGCCGCAAGAGAGGCGCGATGTCCGCCGCGCCCCGGATTGCCGAGCGGCGAGCGCACGGCGCGATCCAGCGCGCGCCGTACCTCCTCCGGCTTCGGATAGGAGGTGGCGGCGCAATCCAAATAGATCATCGCCGGTACCGCAAGAGCGCGGCGTCCAACAGTGCCTTTGCCCGTTCCAGATCCCCGTTTCCGATCCAAAGCCCGTACGAGCAATTACTGATTCCGGAACGCGCAAGCAGGCACGGGATCTTCCGGCGCTCGAGCAATCCCTTGGCGCGGAGAGCGTAAGTGACGCTCCCGAATTCCAAAAAAGTCTTTTCCCGCATATTTCACAGTCCTTTCTTTTGGTCTTACTTCCAGCTTATGCCGCCAAAGTAAAACCGTTCCCGCCGAGTGCCGCGCCGGAAAAAGCGAGCCGCATTTTCCGA
>CADBPF010000122.1 GCA_902796545.1 uncultured Ruminococcus sp.
CACGTCGAGCGGCTTGACCCAGAAATAGCGCACGCGCTTTTCTTCATTGACGAAAACGAGCTTGCGGCCGTCCTCCAAAAGCTCGGGGCAGGGATATCCCGCCGCGGCAAACAGGCGATAGACCTGCTCGCCGAGTCTGCCCTTGGGAAGGGCGACGGACAGATAATCGTCGCTTACGTCGGACGAGGCTTTCACGTAACGATCCAACAGATCGGTATAGGCCGCAAAGCCGATCGCGGAGGCGCGTTTGCCCAATTTATGCATCAGAGAATCGTATCTGCCGCCCGTCAGGACGGGCTCGGGGATCGAGCGCACGAAGCCCTGGAAAATCACGCCGCTGTAATATTTCAGATCGCCGACGACGGATCCGTCCACGCGGATATGCCGCGCCTTGGGCGTTTGCCGCAGATCCTCTAATAGCTCGATCAGATCGGAAAACGCGCAAAGCGCGCCGAACACGCTTTGCTTTTCCCGTAAAAACCCGATCGCCTCTTCCAGGCTTGCCGAAAGCCCGAAGAGCTCTTTTGCGGCGCAAAGCATCGTATCCGGCGCGGAGGCTTTTTGTAAAAGCATCGCGTCGATCCGGTCCGCGTTGCGCTCCGCGATCGCTTGCAGGATCTCCATGCGGTCGGCGGCGGGAAAGCCGATCGCGTCCAATACCGCGCCGATCAGATTTAAGTCCGACAGCGCAAGCAGGCAATCCCCGGAAATGAGCGCAAGGCTCTCGGAGGCGAGCGTCACGACCTCGGAAAATTGTTTCGCGCCGAGCTCGCCGAAGCATTCGAGCCCGGTCTGCGTGATCTCCCGATACGAATCGTTCGGCGCGGGGCGATAGACTTTTTCGCTGTAATAGACCTTGCGCACGCCTTTGGGCTCCGCGTCGCAGCCTTTAACGATGGACAAGGTCACGTCCGGCTTGAGCGCCATGAGCTTGCCGTTGGTATCCGTGAAGGTCAAGACGTTGTCGGAGAGTAAAAAATCTTTATTTTTCGCGTAAAAATCGTACTCCTCGAATTTGCTCATCCGATAGTACTCATACCCGTTTTCCGCGTAGAGCCCGCGCAGGGAAAGCGCGCAGCGTTCCCCGGTCTCCAACAGTTTATCTTTGATTTCCATCGTTTTTTCCCCCGCAGAAGATCGCGATCGCTTTTTCGTATCCGCCGTTTCCGTACAACAGACAGCGGTTCACGCGGCTGATCGTGGCGCTGCTCGCCCCGACCGCCGACGCGACGCTCTGATAATTCGCACCGTTTTTCAGCATCAGCGCCATCCGGAAGCGCTGCGCCATATCCTGCAATTCCTTGATCGTGCAAAGATCGGAAAAGAACGCGTAGCAATCGTCCGGAGAGGTCATGTTCGCGATGACCTGCATCAGATCCTGCACGGGTTTGCTTTTCAGTTTATCCATGAAAACACGCTCCGTTCGATAGGGTGTTTAGTATTTTAGCACGCTAAACTGTGAAAGTCAAGAGTTATTTTCGTTTCTTTTGAAAAAGGTGTGCGGATCCGGCATATTTTCAGAAAGCGCTGCCAAAAAACGACGCCCTTGCCGTGCAAAGGCGCCGTTTGGATCCCAAAGCTTACCGGACGGGGATCTCGCGCAAGGGCAGTTCCTCGTCGTCTTCGGCGAGGTGGCTGACAAAAACCGCGGTGCGATCCGCAAGGCGCCGCCGCAGCACCGAAAGACAGGTTTTGCGGCTTTCCGCGTCCAGCCCGGTAAAGGGCTCGTCGAAGAGATAAAGATCCGCGTCAAGCGTAAGCGCGCGGGCAAGCGCGGCGCGGCGCGCGATCCCGCCGGACAGCTGCGAGGGGTACTGATCCGCGGCAGAGGCGATTCCGAGTTCGTCCAACAGTTCCCGTGCGCGCGCCGGATCGCAGAACAGATCCAGATTTCCGGCCACGGTGTAAAACGGCAAAAGGCGGTCTTCCTGGAACAGGACGGAAACCCGTCCGGCGTTGACCCGGATCTCGCCGCTTTGCGGCCGTTTCAGACCGAGGATCAGCTTCAAAACCGTGGTCTTCCCCGCGCCGGACGCGCCCGTCAGACGGACTTGCTCGCCGGGCAAAACGTGCATGGAAAAGTCGTGCAAAACCGGCTTTTCCGGATAAGCGAACGAAACGGAAGAAAAGACGATCATCGGCGCTGCTCCTTCCAGATCAGTTTCAGCGCGTTTTCCAGAATCAGGCTCAACACGACCACCATGAGCGTGACCGCGAACACGTCCGCGTATTCCACGCTCGCCTTGGCTTTCTGCAAAAACGAGCCGAGGCTTCCCGTGGGATTGCAGATGATCTCCGCGGCGACGCCCGCTTTCCACGCGATCGAAAGCCCCGTGACGCATCCCGTGCGCAAGGACGGCTCCGCGTACCGGAACCGGACGCGCCAAAGGATCTCGCGGCGCGGCATCCCGTACACCCGGCACAGTTCCACCGCCTGCGGATCCACCGCCAAAAGACCCGCGTCCACGTGGCTCCAGATGATCGGCAAGACCATGAGAAACGCGATCACCGACGGAAGCATCGCCGACGGGATCCAGAGCCACGCCACGACGATGATCGCCGCGACCGGGACCGCGCGCATCAGATGCACGATCGGAGCCGAGAGCGTTTTGAACCAGAAAAGAGCTCCGGAAAGCATCCCGAACAGCCCGCCGAGCAAAACGGAGGCAAGATACCCCGCGAGGATATGCCACAGGCTCACAAGCGTCGCGTTCCAGAACGCGCCGGTACCGCAAAGCCCGGCAAACGCTTTGATCGTTTGCGTGAACGTGGGGATCGGGATCAACAGTTCCGCGCCGGAAAGCATAGCCCCGACTTGCCAGAGCGCAAGCCAGAACACAACCGCCAGCACGGAAAAGAGGGCTTTTTTCAGTCGCTTCATCAGGGCAGATAATAGAATCCGTCGTCGGGCAGCTTGCCGCCGATCGAGCTCGGATCGGCGTCAAACAAAACCGTTAAATAGCCGGACAGACCCGATTGCATCTCCGTGCCGTCGATATAGCAAAGATTGCAGGCGGGGATCGCTTTTGCGGCGATCTTCGCGTTCGGTACGATGCCGTAGCTCTCGCACAGCTCGCCGGTCCCTTCGGGATCTTCGTTTGCCGCGGCAACGGACGCCTGATAATCCGTTAAAAAGTCGGCGACCGCTTCCGGATGCGCGTCGAAAAACTCGTTTCTGACGACGATACAACCCATCATGAGCGCGCTTTCGGGGCTGACCTTTTGCCATTCCTCGGACAGATCCAGCACACTTTTCGCGCCCTCGTTTTTCATACAGATCGTGGTCGCGACCGGCTGGGGCGCGATGAGGATCGCGTCGGGCTGCGTTGCCCAGACGTTGACTAACTCCCCGCCCTCCGCCTTGAAGGACAGCGACAGATCCGCATCCGGATCGAGCCCGTTTTTCTCAATCAGATAGCGGATGATATATTCGGGATTTGCGCCCTGCCCCGTGGTGACGACCGTTTTGCCTTTTAAGTCGGCAAGAGAGCCGATCTCTTCCCCGTTATGCGCCAAGACGTGCAGCACGCCGAGCGTATTGACCGCGAGCACCCGGATGCCGCCGGAGGTCTTTTGATACAGCTTTGCCGCAAGATTCGTGGAGATCGCGGCGATATCCGCGTCCCCGCTTGAAAGCTTGGACACGATCTCGTCCGGCGCGGCGACGGCGGAAAAGTGATACTCTTCCTTTCCCTTGCCCGCGTCCGCGTCGCTCCACATCCGAACCGCGCCGATGCCGGTGGGGCCGGTCAGAACGAATACGTTGACCGGTTCTTTTTCCTTCGGGGCGGGTTCGGCGTGCTGCTCCGGCTGCTCCGGCGCCGGGGCGGAAGGCTGCGCGCAGGCAGCGCAAAACAACAGCATGACCAAGCATAATCCCAGACAAACGATTTTTTTCATAACTCTTTCCTCACGATCCTGTAAAGATTTCCGTCACGGCAGATCCTGCCGCGTTGTTCCAGCTCTCCGAGCGCCCGGTACAGGCTCGTTCGCCCCATACCGAGCAGGCGCGTGACCTCGGTTAAGTTTTTGAGTACGGCTTTACCGTCCGGTCCGGCGAGAGCGCAGAGATAGCGATACACGCGCTCGACCGTATCCGGCGCGGTATATTGCCGGATCTTCTGATTGAGATAGCGGATCTTTTCCGACAAAAACGCGACGTAATTCTCCGCGCAGACGGGATTGTTCAAGATACACTCGCGCAAAAACGCTTCCGGCAGAAACTGCACGAGGCAATCGCTTTGGGCAACGATGCGGCTCACGTATTCTCTGCCCGCGCCGAACACCGCCGCCGCGCCGAAGGTCGCGCCCGGGACAAAGCGCCCGCGCACAACGCCGTCGGACTGCGCCGCGCCGCGCCCTTCCAGAAACACGCCGATCGCGCGCTCAAAATGCCGATCGTCGTAGATCGTTTCCCCTTTGGAAAAGCGTTTCGGCGCGGGCAGACGCGCGATCAGCGCCCCGATCTGCATATCGTTTAGTCCGGAAAACAAAAACAGTTTGCGCAAGCAGTTCAAAAGCGATCCCTTCCCCTTTCTCAAAAACTGTACCAAATGGAACAGTTCTATTATACCCGCTTTTGTTTTTTTGTCAAGAGAAAAAACGGATAGTTCTTGAAAAAAGACGGAAAATGTGCTATCTTTAATCATGGTTTTATGTTTTTATCAGATTGTTTGAGGTCTTTATGAACGAGTACGTGAAACTGGCGATCGCGGCGGCGTTGCCCGCGCTTGCCGCGGTGATCCTGTATTTTCTGGATAAAAAGACGCCGTTCGGGAAGCTGCACGGGGCTATCAAGCAGATCGTGTTCGGGCTTTGTTTCGGCGCGCTTGCGATCATCGGCACCGAGTGGGGCATCCCGATCGACGGCGCGCAGGTCAACTGCCGCGACGCCGCGGTATTGACCGCCGGGCTCTTATTCGGCGGCCCCGCCGGGATCATCGCCGGGATCATCGGCGGAGTGGAACGCTGGATCGCCGTTGCCTGGGGCGTAGGCTCTTTTACCAGAGTCGCCTGCACCGTTTCCACGATCCTTGCCGGTTTCTACGCCGCGGCTCTGCGCCGCTTTATGTTTGAAAGCAAAAAGCCGGGCTGGACGCTCGCCTTTGCCATCGGCGTCGTGATGGAGATCTTCCACATGACGATGGTCTTTATCACGAACATGAGCACGCCCAACGAGGCGATGGCGGTCGTGCGCGCCTGCACGATCCCCATGGTGCTCGCCAACGCCGCCGGCGTGATGCTCGCTACGATGGCGATTGCCGTACTCTCCCGCGAGTCGATCGGCTTCAAGCGGGAAAGCGTGCGCATTTCCCAAACGATTCAGCGTTGGCTCCTGATCACGGTCGTGTTCGCGTTTTTGCTCACGAGCGTGTTCATTTACGATCTGCAAAGCGCCATCGCCAATTCGCAGATCGACACGTTGTTGGACAGCGCGCTCAATGAAGTCTCCGCCGACATCATGGACGCGAGCGACGAAAACCTGCTCACCCTCACGCGCACCGTCGCCGCGGCAGATCTTTCGGATCCGCTTGCCGCCGTGCAGACTTTCAATCTCTCCGAGATCAATCTGATCGATGAAAACGGGATCATCCAAAAAAGCTCCGATGAGCGCTTTCTCGGCTACGATATGCACTCCGGCGAACAATCCGCGGGCTTTTTGGACGAGCTGATCCGGACCGGCGAATGCGTACAGGAATACGGTCCGATCTCCTACGATCAGAGCATTCTGCGCAAATACGCCGGCGTAAGGCTTTCAAACGGCGGCTATCTGCAGGTCGGCTACGACGCCGAACACTTCCAGAGCGACATAGCAAGCCGTATGATTCAGGTGACCAAAAACCGCCACGTCGGGCAGACCGGCTACCTGATCATCCTGGATGAAGAGCTCAACGTCGTCAGCGCCCCGGCGGATTTCGACGAAGCGTCTTTGTCTTCCGACGAAACACGCGTGGCGCCCGCCGAGGGCGAAACCTTTCAAACGACGACAAACGGCGTGCTGTACCATTGCCGTTATCGGGCGATCGAGGGCTACCACCTCGTTGCCGTCTATCCGGACGCGGAAGCGCACCAGATCCGCAACGTGGTCCTGTACGTGAACAGCTTTATGGAAGTGTTGATGTTCGCCGTGCTGTTCGCGTTCATCTATCTTATCATCAAGCACGTGGTCGTCAACCGCATCAAAGCGATCAACGCATCCCTTGCCCGTATCACGGAGGGCAACTTAAACGAAGTCGTCAACGTGCGCTCCAACGAGGAGTTCACTTCCCTCTCCGACGACATCAATTCCACGGTCGATACCCTGAAATCCTACATTTCCGAGGCGAGCGCGCGGATCGATAAAGAACTGGATTTTGCCAAGAACATTCAGCTTTCCGCCCTGCCGAGCGTTTTCCCCGCATTCCCGAAACGCAAGGATTTCGACATTCACGCACGCATGGACACCGCGCGCGAGGTCGGCGGCGACTTTTACGACTTTTATCTGCTGCGCGACCGCTACTTACACTTTTTGATCGCGGACGTTTCCGGAAAAGGGATCGGCGCGGCGCTCTTTATGATGCGCGCAAAAACCGAATTGAAAAGCCTTGCTGAAACGGATCTGCCTCTCGACGAGGTCTTTACGCAGGCAAACCACGCGCTCTGCGAGGGCAACGACGCGAATATGTTCGTGACCGCCTGGCAGGGATGCCTGGATCTGGAAACCGGAACGCTCACCTACGTCAACGCGGGGCACAACCCGCCGCTGATCCGTCAAAACGGCGGAAAATTCGAGTACCTCAACGGGAAAAGAGGTTTTGTCCTCGCGGGGATGGACGGGATGCGCTACCAGGCGCAAACGCTCAAGCTTGCCCCGGGCGACGAGCTTTTCCTCTACACCGACGGCGTGACGGAAGCCGTCGATCCGCTGCAGCACCTTTACAGCGAGGAGCGGTTGTGCGAAACGATCAATTTCAGACCGTTCGAAACCGCAAAAGAACTGTGCGATTTCATAAAATCGGACGTGGACGAGTTCTCCGGCGCCGCACCGCAGTTTGACGATATCACGATGCTCTCCTTAAAATATATCGGCACGGCGCCGTGCCCCGAGATCCGTTTCGATCGCGCAAGCGTGGAGGATCTGCCGCGGGTGACCGCCTTTGCGGAAGAACAACTGGAGCGTTTCGGCTGTTCCTTCAAGATCCAGACGCAGATCAATGTGGCGATCGACGAGATCTACAGCAACGTTTGCAAATTCGCCTATCCGAACAAAGACGGACCGGTCAGCATGAAGATCGAAAAGCTCGATGATCCTGCCGCCGTGCGCATCACCTTCACGGACGCGGGGATCCCCTACAATCCGCTCACCAAGGAGGACCCGGACGTGACGCTGTCCGCGGAGGAGCGCTCGATCGGCGGACTCGGGATCTTCATGGTGAAAAAAATGATGGACGACGTGCAGTATCAATACCGAAACGACCAAAATATTCTGATCCTGACGAAATATCTGGGAGGGGATCCGGCATGAACGTTACAAGACAAGAAGAAAACGGCACCCTGACGCTCTTGGTCGAGGGCAGACTCGATACGACGACCGCGCCGCAGCTGGAGGAGCAGATCCCCACGGGCACGCAGATTCAAACGCTGATCCTCGACTTATCGAAGCTCGAATACGTTTCGAGCGCGGGCTTGCGCGTGCTCTTATGCGCGCAAAAGCAGATGAGCGCGCAGGGCGGGAAGCTGATCGTGAAAAACGCGCAGGACGCGGTGCTGGAAGTCTTCGAGATCACCGGCTTTAACGATATCCTGACGCTGGAACACGATTGAGGGGCGCCATGAACGTTTTGGAACAAGCCATTCTTTTTGCGACCGAAGCGCACGAGGGGCAGATGCGGAAGCTTGCCAACACGCCCTATATCCTGCATCCCTTGGAGGTCGCGGCAATCATCGCCACAATGACCGACGATCTCGAGATCATGGCGGCGGGGGCTTTGCACGATACGATCGAGGACTGCGGGGTCGCCCCGGAAACGATCCGTGAAACCTTCGGGGCACGCGTGTTCGCGCTCGTGCAAAGCGAAACCGAGGACAAGCTTTCCGATCGGCCGCCGGCAGA
>CADBPF010000123.1 GCA_902796545.1 uncultured Ruminococcus sp.
CCCACCGGGCAAACGCCGGCACAGGTGCCGCAGTCGATGCATTTTTCCGCATCGATGACCATTTTTCCGTCGCCTTCGGAGATCGCTTCCACCGGGCATTCGCCGACGCAAGCGCCGCAAGCGATGCAATCGTCGCTGATCTGATACGCCATAATAGCCTCCTTGTAAAAGTTTATTCAAAAGGGTTTCCCTATTCAGGACGGTTCGTTTGGCGCGATGGGGGTGCCTTCCTTGGCGTTTTGCGCCGCGCCGGGTTTCTTTCTGCGTCCGCGCGGGCGGCGGAAACGCTCTTTTTTGGCGCTTTTTTCTTCCCCGGCAGCCGCCGCTGCTGCTGCTATGGGTTCCTGCGCGTCCGTCTGCGCGTCCGCCTGCGGGGCTTGCGCCGCCTCTTCCGGCAGTTCCGCTTTCTCTTTTTCCGCCGCGGGGGCGCCGGATCTGCCCGGATTTTGTTGCTTCGGCCGCTTTTTCATGACCACGGTCAGATCTTCTCTGCGATAGGTCTGCGGGGCTTTCTCCGGATCGTCGTCTAACCTCACCTTGACGGTGCCGGCGAGGATATTGGATTCCGTGACCACGCCGCGCCCGTCCGGGGTATCGACGACGTTTTCGACTTTCGGCGTGAGTTTGTTTTCCGCCGCGTAAGTATCGTTTTCATATCTTAAACAGCACATGAGTCTGCCGCAGGTGCCGGAGATCTTCGCGGAATTCAAAGACAGGTTCTGTTCCTTTGCCATTTTGATGGAGACCTGCTCGAAATCCGGCAGGAAAGAGGCGCAGCAAAACGGCCTGCCGCAGGGACCTAAGCCCCCGATCTTCTTTGCCTCGTCGCGCACGCCGATCTGCCGCAGTTCGATGCGGGTCTTGAAAATCCCCGCGAGCTCCTTGACAAATTCTCTGAAATCGATCCTGCCATCCGCCGTGAAATAGAACAAAAGCTTCGAGCGGTCGAACGCGTATTCCACGTCCACGAGCGCCATTTCCAGCCCGAGCTCGGCTATCTTTTCTTCCCAGACCGCCTTGCCGCGCTTTTCGGTGGCGCGATTTTCCTCGCGGCGGCGGCGATCCTCGTCGGTGGCAAGCCGCAAGACCTTCTTCAAATCCGAGGGCGCGAGCGCGCTCTCGATTTCCCGCACGGGCGTTGCGATATTCGCAAAGCCGGGACCGTGCTCGGTATCGACGATCACGTCGTCCCCCGGTTTGAGTTCAAGTTCGCCGGGATCGAAATGATAGATCTTACCGGTCGCGCGAAAGCGCACGCCGACGATCTTTTGCAATTCTTTTTCCACCTGTTCTGCCATTTCAGTTTGCCTGATCCAGATCCTGCCTGTCCGGAATATCCTTATACGAAATATCGGCGCCGACCTTGCCGAGCTTGCCGACCAGGTCCTCGTATCCGCGCCGGATGTGATAAATGTCCGAGATCTCGGAATGACCCTTCGCCGCAAGCGTTGCGATGACCATCGCCGCGCCCGCGCGCAGATCCAGCGCGCGCACCGGCGCCGCTTTCAGGCTCTCGCCGCCCTCGACGATCGCCACTCTGCCGTCCACCTTGATGTTCGCGCCCATGCGCTTCAATTCATCCACGTAACGGAAGCGGTTGTTCCAGACGCCCTCGGTGATGATGCTCGTGCCCTCCGCGAGCGCGAGCAGGACGCACATTTGCGGGTTCATATCCGTCGGGAAGCCGGGATACGGCAGGGTCTTGACGTTGATCCGTTTCAAAGGACCGGCGTATTCCACGGTGACCGCTTCGTCTTCCTCGACGATCTTCGCGCCCATTTCCTCGAGCTTGGCGGAAATGGAGCTGACGTGCTTCGGGATGATGCCCGTGACCTTCAATTTGCCCTTGGTCGCGGCGGCAAGCACCATATAGGTACCCGCCTCGATCATATCGGGGATCACGGTATAGTTCACGCCGTGGAGATGATCCACGCCGCGGATCTTGATCACGTCCGTACCGGCGCCGGAAATGTCCGCGCCGCAGGCGTTTAGAAAGCTTGCGGTATCGACCACGTGCGGCTCGCGCGCCGCGTTCTCGATCACGGTCAGCCCCTTTGCCTTGACCGCGGCAAGCATGGTGTTGATCGTGGCGCCGACGCTGACCAGGTCAAGATACACGTTGTCGCCCGACAGTCTGCCGTCTTTCGCGGTCGCCTCGATATAGCCGCCCTCCACGTTCACGTCCGCGCCGAGCGCGGTAAAGCCCTTGATATGCAGATCGATCGGACGCACGCCGAAATCACAGCCGCCGGGACAACCGACGAAGGCGCGGCCGAATCTGCCGAGTTCCGCGCCGAGCAGATAATAGGACGCGCGCATCTTGCGCACGAGATCGTACGGCGAGGAGCCGGGCTTTAAGAAGGTGGTATCGATCTCCGCGCAGGCGGGATTCAGCATTTTGACCTTGGCGCCCATGACGGACAGGATCTCGAGCGCGATATTGATGTCGGAAATGTCCGGCAGGTTATCGATCACGCATTTATCTTCGACCAGGACCGTGGCAAGCACGACCGCCACGGCGGCGTTTTTCATTCCGGAAACGGGTATGGTCCCGTATAGGGGTTTTCCGCCGTTGACTGATAGTATTTCCATAAAAACCATCCATACAGCTGATTTTGTCGTATCGAAATTCAGACACAATGATTATACCATTCTTTTCGCAAAAAGAAAAGAGTTTTTTCATCCGGCCGCAAAACGGATCGAACGCCCTTTCAAAACGAAAAGAAAAACGCCGCCCACACGCGGCGCTTCATGGTCAGGATATGCCGGTTTCCGGTCTTTGGTGCGCTTTATTTTCCGTCCGGAGCCGAAGCCAGCGAATTGAGTAGCGCCACGCTGCCCGCGGCGTGGGCGTTTTGCATGGATGGATCGATCAGTTCACAGACCTGATCTGCAAGTCCGAGCAGCTTTGCGGTACTGACCAAAGCAAACTTTTGCGGCTCGACCGTTTCCAAAAAGACCGGCTTTGCCGCGCCTTTCGCTTCCTTGACGCAAAGCGCGTCCCGCAGGGCGGCAAGCAGAAGCGGATAAAACAGTTTCAAGGCGTCGCGCTTGGTCTCCGGCGGCAGGATCGCGCAAAAACGCGGAAAATCCGCGCCCTCGCACAGGGCGTCCAGATAACGCTGCGCCGTCTCCCGGCGCAAACGGAAATCGGGATCCCGCAGACAGCGTTCGGCGATCCCGAGCGCACCGCCGCAAACGCGGGCGGCAAGGAGGCGCTCACCCGCGTCCGCATCCGGAAAACGCCTGGTCAGTTCCCGCAGGACCACCTCTTCGGAAAGGCTCTGCGTGCGATAGCGCACGGCGCGGGAAAGCACCGTGGGCAGCAAGACGCTCGACTCGCAGGCAAGCAGAAGATAGACCGCGTTTTGCACGGGTTCTTCCAGATTTTTCAAAAGCGCATTTTGCGCTTCCACGCCGAGCTTTTCCGCCTCCGGGATCAGAAAGACGCGCCGGCGCGCGCTGATCGGGGCGCTTGCCGCGGCGCGGTTGGCTTCGCGCACGACGGAAACCGAGATACTGCTCGCCTGCTCTTCCGGCGCGATCACGAACAGGTCCGGATGGGAAAACGCATAGACGTTCTCGCATCCGCGGCAGGAAAAGCAGGGGCGCCCGTCCGGATCGGGGCGCTCGCAGGAAAGCAGCGCGCAAAGATACTTCGCGATCGTTTTTTTGCCGCTTCCCTCCGGGCCCTCGATGAGATAGCAGCCGCAGAGCGCGTTTTTTTCGATCGCCTCCCGCAGGGGATCCAGGATCTGCTCGTTACCTATAATCTCGACCGGTTTCAATTTCCGTTTCCTCCACGACGCGGATCCGGCTTCTGCCGGAGCGTTCGATCGCCGTTTTCGTCAATACTTCCCCGGGAAGCACGAGTGCGTTTCCGGGCGGATAGGCGCCCACGACCTCGCCCGCGAGCTTGCCGGGGGCGGCGAAAGCGTCGATCCAAACGCCGGGCGACAACAGCGCGCGCCGAAGCGACAGTTTCCGGACGGGCGTCATTTGCGTTTCGATCCGTTCCGTTCGGACTTGCGCCGCCGCACGTTTTGCGCTACAAAGCGGCAAAAGCTCATCAAAGGTACGCGCAAGCGCGTTTGTCTCGTCTTCGGTAAAACCGAAACGCGGGATCATCACGAGCGCGTCGCGCTCGTAGAACTCGCAGAACACGCCGCGTTTTGACAATTCAAAATACAGTTTTTCAAAATCATAGCTTCCGCGCAAAACCAGCCGGAACGGGTCGCCGTCCGGCGCCGCGGCAAGTCCGGGGATCCGTTCGCGCAGGCGGGCAAAGAGCGCACGCTCCGTTTCCAGGATCCGCTTTCCGTCACGCGAGGCCTCCACGAGCGCGTCCTCGATCGAGCGCAGGATCAAAAAGCTCGGGCTCGTGGTCGAAAAGACCCGGAAAAAGTGTTTGAGCTCCTCATACGCCGCCTCCTCATCGCCGAAGCGATCGGAGGACAGATGTAAAAGCGCGCCGCCGGTCAGACAGTTCAAGGTCTTATGGAGCGAATCGACGATCAGATCGAAGCCGTAACGCGCGGGGTGCAGTTCGCCCTCCCGGTCAAACGCAAGGTGCGCGCCGTGCGCGTGATCGACAAGCGTCAATATCCCGCGGTCCCGGCACAGGCGCGCGATGCGCGCGTAATCCGGGATCCTGCCGTAATAATCACAGCCGCAAAAGATCAAAAGATCCGCGCGGGGCGGAAGATCAAAGGGATCCTCGATGAAAACGGGATCGAGATCCAAAAGCGCAAGCGCGTGCAAAACGGAACGATGGACCCGTCTTTCACAGACGACCACGGCGTCCGGCGGGAGTTTGGATACTAAAAACGCAAGTCCCGCCTGGATGCAGAGCGTTGCGCCCGAACAGGAATAAAGCGTTTGGCGGACGCGAAAAAGCTTTGCCGCCGCGCGTTCCGAGGCGCGGATCGCGCCGGCCGGACGCGGATCCAGCAGATCGTCGGTTCCGGAAAGCTCCGTAACATCCGCCCGGTCGAGCGCGCCTCCGTGGCCCGGCATGTGCAGGCGCATGGAAGAGGCGCGATCGTAATTTTCCAAAAGCGCGCGGATCGTGCCTTCCATCACAATTCTTCCCGGTCGTGCCGCAAAAAGCCCTCGCCGAAGATCTGCGTGGCAGGGGTCACGATGAAAAAGGCGTTATCGTCCACGCTGCGCAGCATCGCTCTGGCGTGCGGAAGGGTCTTGCGGTGCATGGCGCACAATAAAACGGTGCGATCCTTGCCCGTGTAGGTCCCCTTTGCAGGGATCGAGGTCACGCCCACGTTGAGTTCTTTCAAGAACAAACGGATGATCTCATCCTGCTTGTCGCTCACGATATACACGAGCTTCGCGGAATCCGATCCGTACAGCACCTGGTCGAACAAAAACGCCTGCAATACTACGGACAGCGAGGAATACAGCGCGCGATCGAGATTGCCGAAAACCAAAAAACTGCCCGCGATCACCAGGGCGTCTAAAATCAAAATGAAGATCCCGGTCTTGACGTACGGGAAACGCAGTTTCATCAACCGCGCCACGATATCCGTGCCGCCCGTGGTCGCCCGCGCGCGGAAAATGATCCCGAGTCCGACCGCGATCAGCCCCGCGCCCGCAAAGGACGCAAGCAGGGGGTCCTGCGTGACGGCGCCGATCGGCTCAAGCAAGTTCATGAACGCGGAAGAAAGCCCGACCGCGATCACGGTGCGCCACACGAAGCGCGCGCCGAGTTTCCAGAACGCGAGCGCAAACAGCGGCAGGTTGATCAGAAACACGAGCGTACCGGTCTGGATCCCGCTGAAATACGAAATGATCACGGACAGACCACCCACGCCGCCCGGCACCATATGGTTCGGCTCCAAAAACAACACGACGCCCGCCGCGTACATGGCGGAGCCCGCCAGGATGAAAAACGCCTCGAGGAGCAGGGTGAGCGCGCTGCGGTTTTCCGTTTGTTTCATGGTTTCGTTCCTTTTATCTGATGATCGTTCTTATTATACTATCTTTTCCGATTTCTATCAAGCGTTTGCCAAAGAAAAGCGGCGGCTTGCGCCGCCGCTTTTTTGCGGATGCTGATCAGGAGACGAAGATCGGGAAAACGTGATCGACTCCGTCCGCCAGAACGTGAACGTTCGCTTTGCCGACGCCGATCGCGGTCACAACGCCGGTCGAGCTCAAGGCAGCGACCGCCGGGTTATCGCAATAAGCGCTGTAAACCTGGTTGCCGGTGATCGGAAGGACGCTGTTCATCACGACTCGGATGGAAGCGCTCTTGCCGACGGACATCTTCGCGCCCGTTACCGGATAGAGAGCGCCGAAACCGAATTGCGCTTCGACCGCGGTCACGTTGTCGATATAGATCGAGTTGACCTGAGCCGTGGTCTGCGCGGTGCCGCGCGCCCAGCAGGCAATGCCGATCGGGCTGCCGGCTTCGGCGGCGGTCGCCGTCGCGGCGTTCACTTCATACGCCGTGCTCCAGTCGGGCTCGCTTGCGCCGCGGGCAAAGACCTTGTACGCCGCCTTGCCGCCCTGATAAAGCACCTTGACGGTGTACCAGGTGTTCACGCTTGCGGAAAGCGAGGCCGTTTCCAGAACGGTGCTGCCGTTGAGCAGGCTGACCGCGCCGGGCGTCGCTTTGATGCCCAAGGTCGTCGTGTCACGAGTGACCGCGTTTTTCGAGTCGAAAGGACGCATTTCGATCTTGTGATATTCGCCGTCCACGGTCACGTTGTTTCCGAAGTTGTAATCGAAGCTGACGATCACGCTGTCGCCCTTGTCCCCGGCGATCAAGACCTTGTTGGTCGCACAGGCGGAACGCTTCTGGTTGTTCGTGTAGAATTCCAGATACTGATCGCCCGCGTCCCCGCTCACGCGCAGTTCCGCGTGACCGTAGGTGCCGCCGTTGTCCGTATCGCGGGCACGGGCGATCTTACCGCCGCTCAACACGTCGTTGATCACGTCGCCGGAGGTGCCGTTGGTCGGATAGACCGAATTCAAGGTCATATCCTCGAAATCAAGGTCCATCAGCGTGGCGCCGACGCCGGAACCGGAACCGGATTCGATATCACCGATATAATCGAACAAGGTGGTGATACGCGCGCCGATAAAGCTCGGTTTGGAGTTGTTGTAGAAGACCGTGAGGATCTCGCCGTTGTCCATCAAAATCGAGCAGGGGTTCCCCATATCGTTCGTCAGGCGGGAGCCCTGTCCGTCATAGACCATCAGGGCGTCGTAATGATCCCAGGCGCTCGCACCCTGAGATGCGATCAGATCCATATCCAGTACCTTCCCGAAGACCGGGCGGCCGGTACCCTTGGCGTTCGTCTCGAACAAGGGAGCGCTGGAACGCGGGACCGCATAGTTGAACAGCACCTTGCCGTCGCCGAGATCCAAGAAGTTCGGCTGGTTCAGGCAGTTGTTGATCGTGGTCTCATAGGTGAAGTCGGAGAAGGTCTCGCCGTTGTCGGTGGAACGGATGATCGTGCCGCCGGGGGTCTGCGGAGCGCTGCTTGCCACTTTGACGCGCAGCGCGCCGTAAACGACGCCGCCGTAATAGTGGAGCGCAAGCTCGTCGCCGCCGCCGATGGCGGTGACCGGAACGGCGTCCGTGCCGTTCGCCCAGGTGTCGTAGAAGCTCAAGGTGCCGTCGCCGTTGTTATGCGCTTTGACGACCACGGATTGCAGGATAGCGCGGGTGGAACAATCGGTCGCGCCGTACAGCGGGATCAGAAGATCGCCGTTGGGCAGTTCCGCCATGGAGCCGTTCTTGACCCAGCAGCCGGCGGCGTTTTTATGGTTGCCGTTGGCGTCGATCGCGTCTTCCCGGCTGATCGTGCTGAAATAGTTGCAGGGGATCAGATTGATCTCCGACCAGGTCTGCCCGTTGTCGGTGGAAGTCATGTAGTAAGCGCGTTCATACCAATAGTCGTTGGAGGCAGAGCCGTTCATGCCCGCCACGTCCAGCGAGGTACGGACCGGGAAGGTCAGCACGATGGTCCCGTCGGCAAGTTTCTGGAGGTTCGGGTCGCGGCTCTCGCGTTTGCCGTTCGTGGCAACGGTGAGATCCACGATCGTTTCGGGCTCGGTCCAGGTTTCGCCGTGGTCGGTGGATTTGACCATCTTCAAAACGCCCTGGAGCGGACCTTCGGAGGTGTTGTAGTACGCGTGGACCGGGCTGTAGTAGTACACCACGATGATCGTACCGTCGTCCGCCTGGGTGACCGTCGGGAAGAAGCAGTTGATCGTGCTGGAGGATTCTTCCTGATGCGGATAAGTGTCCACAAAATAGCTGTCATACTCGCCGAACAGCGTGAAGGAAACGTCGGTCGTATAGGGGACGCCGATCACGCTCTGCGCGTTTGCCGTATCCGGCACGTCCAACACGTAAACCGGCGTGTAGGTCGTTTGCAGATCGCCGTTTGCGTCGTGATAGCTCAAATAGCCGCGCACGTACCAGGTACCGTTTTTGGCAAACATATTCGTTTTCTGGAAACCGAACGCCGTCCGGTCCGCGGTGGTGCTGGACACGCCGCGGGTCACGTTGGCAATGGTGTTGACGAACAGATCGTCCGGACCGGCTTTGCGGGTCATCAGAACGCCGCTTTCCACGAGCGTGTTGCCCGCGGGGAGGTCACGGCTCATGGTGATGAGCATCGTGCCGCCCTCGTCCACGAAGCAGGAGATCATCGCGGTGGAGGGAGCAAGCGTGCCGAGATCTTCATAGACCGCGGTCAGCGTGCAGTCGCGGTTCGGCATCCCGAAACGCAGGGTGGAAAGACTGCTCACGGAAACGCCGTCCAGATCCCAGTAAGCAAAGTTGCTGCCGGCAGCGGTGATCGCCATGATCGAGCTGTAGCGGCGCTGATAGGTCTGGCTCTCGTCACCGTCCACGACGGTCAGAACGGAGAGGTTGTCGCTTTCGTTTTTGTCAAAGCGGGCGACGAAGGTGGTCGCCTTATCGATCGCGTAGGTCGCGATCGGATTTTCGTCCAGATTGTCGGCATACCAGCCGGCGAAGGTGTAACCGTAGATATCGCCCATCGCGGGGATCTCGGCGGCGGGGACGGTGGAATCCGCGTCCACGTCCACCACCTTGATAATCTTACCGGTCAGGCCGTTCTTGAAGGTCACGGGGTACTGCGTGGTCGAGCCGGATTCCGACTGGAACACGGCGATCAG
>CADBPF010000124.1 GCA_902796545.1 uncultured Ruminococcus sp.
CCTTGCGCCGATGCGGAATTGTGTAATGGTAGCACGACAGACTCTGACTCTGTTTGTGAGGGTTCGAATCCTTCTTCCGCAGCCAAATAAAAGAGCATCCCTTTGGATGCTCTTTTATTTGATTTATAAAATGCAGGATTCGAACCGCGGCGGGAGTGAATGACGCGCCAGGGGCGCGTCAGAGCCGCCGTGCGGCCTGCTCCGCAGAGCAGGTCGAATCCTTCTTCCGCAGCCAAAAAGAAAAAGTAGCTTTGCTGCGCAAAGCATTGATTTTATTGAAATCCCCTTCGGCGTTTGAAATGCTCCCGCTTTTTGAGTATAATGAGATGAAAAAGAGCTCGACCAAACGAATCACGGCAGACGGCTTATTCTTTTTCATACGATCCTCCCTGTACGGAATAAAAACGACGGACTGCTTCCTGTTTTGTTTGGTAACACTTATCGTTTTAAGAAACAAGAATAAAACCTCAAAAAAGCCGACCTTGCGGTCGGCTTTTTGTCGTTTCTTCCGTAGAAAACTGACGTTTCCTTTTTATATCTTTCTATCTTCCATCGTTTTTCTTTTGCCTGCTTTTCTTTTCCCGTGAAAAGAAAAGCAGGTTCAGATGCGTTTTTCGATGAAGGCAAGAATATCATTCATCACGGTTTCGCGATCGAGTTCGTTGAGCAATTCGTGGCGGTCGTTTTCATAAAGCTTCCATTCCACGTCCCTGATCCCGGCGGCTCGATAGAGATCATAGACCTTTTTCGGGCCCTTGCCGCATTCGCCGACCGGGTCTTTGGCGCCCGCGATCAGAAAAATCGGCAGATCTTTTCTCATTTTGGCGATATTCTCCGCTTTACCGATGAACCGGATGCCGCGCATCATTTCATAGAACAGCTCCGCGCTCGGCGTAAAGCCGCAGAGCGGATCGGCGACGTACGCGTCCACGACCGTTTGATCTTTCGTAAGCCAATCGTGCGTGGTACGCCCTTCAAAGCCTTTATTATAGGCGCCGAACGCCATATTGTTGAGAAATTCCGAGCGATGCTTGCCGCCCTTTCGTTTACAGATCATGCCCGCCATGGATTTGCCCGCGCGAACTAACGCGGCGGACTGCTGACCCGTGCCGCAGATGATCGCGGCGGTCAGGTCTTCCGGATAGCGGATCAGATAGGTGCGCGCGACAAAGGAGCCCATGCTGTGCCCGAACAGGATATACGGCAGATCGGGAAATTCCGCTTTCATCTGATCGTGCAGGCTCTTGATATCGTCAACGACCTTTTCCCAGCCGTCGGTCTCGCAAAACCAGCCGAGATTCTGTTCGCTCTGCACGCTCTTGCCGTGCCCCAGATGGTCGTTTGCGACGACGACAAACCCGCGTTCCGATAAAAAGCGCATAAAACTCTCATAGCGCAAAGCGTATTCCGCGACGCCGTGCGCGATCTGAAAAACCGCGCGCGGGGCGGAGAGCGGATCGAGTCTATACGCGTGGATCAAAGTCTTCCCGTCGGAAGAGGGATAGGTAAATTCCCGGATCTGTGTCACAGCCGCATTCCTCCGTTTTCCAAGTAAACTATACGATTATTATAACGCGGAAATCAAACGCCGTCAACCGAAGCGCAAAACGGCACTTGAACAATTCTCCCGATGAGGATATAATAGGATAGAATATCAAAAGACCCCCGTATCAACTCTGGGAGGCGGCTTTATGAGCAAAGCGAAATACGTGATCGCCATGGATCAGGGTACCACGAGCTCCCGCGCGATCCTGTTTGACAAAAAGGGCTCGATCAAGAGCGTGGCGCAAAAGGAATTCCGCCAGATCTATCCGCAGTCCGGCTGGGTGGAACACGATCCGATGGAGATCTGGTCCACGCAGATGGGCGTGACGATGGAAGCGATGCAGAAGATCGACGCGACGCCCGAAGAGATCGCCGCGATCGGCATCACCAACCAGCGCGAAACGACGATCGTTTGGGACGCATCGACCGGAACGCCGGTTTACAACGCGATCGTGTGGCAATGCCGCCGCACCGCGGACGCCATCGAGCGCCTGAAGGAAGCCGGGCTTTCGGACTACGTCAAGGAACACACGGGGCTGATCCCGGACGCGTATTTCAGCGCAAGCAAGATCGCCTGGATCTTGGATAACGTGCCGGGCGTGCGCGAGCGCGCCGAGCGCGGAGAATTGCGCTTCGGAACGGTGGACAGCTGGCTGATCTGGAACCTGACCGAAGGTCGCGTGCACGCGACCGATTACACGAACGCTTCCCGCACGATGCTCTTCGATATCGAAAAACTGTGCTGGGACCAACACTTGCTCGACTATTTCAAGATCCCGGAATCCCTGCTTCCCGCCGTGCTCCCCTCCGGCCAGATCTACGGAACCACCGCGAAATTCGGCGGCAAGATCGCCATTGCCGGTGCCGCGGGCGACCAGCAGGCGGCGCTGTTCGGTCAATGCGGCTTTGAAGCGGGCGACGTGAAAAGCACCTACGGCACGGGCGGATTTTTATTGATGAATACCGGAAATACGCGTGTAAGATCCGACTCCGGACTTCTGACCACGCTTGCCGCGAGCGCCGACGACAAACCGCAATACGCGCTCGAGGGCAGCGTGTTTATCGCGGGGGCGGCGATCCAATGGCTGCGCGACGAGATGCGCATGATCCGCACCGCGGCAAAGACGCAGGAATACTGCGAGGCGGTAAAAGACACCTGCGGGATGTATCTCGTGCCCGCGTTCGCGGGGCTCGGCGCGCCCTACTGGGAGCCTTACGCGCGCGGCACGATCGTGGGACTTTCCCGCGGGGTGACCAAAGATCACTTCATCCGCGCGGCGGTCGAATCGCTCGCCTATCAGGTCAACGATCTGTTGTGCGCGATGCGCGCCGACGCGGGACTGGAGCTTGGGGCCCTGCAGGTGGATGGCGGCGCGAGCGCCAACGATTTTCTGATGCAGTTCCAGGCGGATCTGTCAGACCTTTCGATCCTGCGTCCGCGGTGTATCGAAACGACCGCGCTCGGCGCGGCGTATCTCGCGGGGCTTTCGGTCGGCTTCTGGAAGGATCTTTCCGAGATCCGCAAAAACCGCAAACCCGGCCGCACCTTTACCCCGAGTCTGGACGCGGCAACGCGCAAAAAACTGCTTTCCGGCTGGAAAAAAGCCGTGCGCTGCGCCATGTTTTATGCAAAAGAGGAGGAAACGGCGGACTGTGAAGAACTATGACGTGATCGTGATCGGCGCCGGGGTGACCGGCTGCGCGATCGCAAGAGAGCTTTCCCGATACGAGCTTGACGTATTGGTATTGGAAAAAGAAGAGGACGTTTGCTCCGGCACGAGCAAGGCGAATTCCGGGATCGTGCACGCGGGTTTCGACGCCGCGCCCGGTTCGATGATGGCGCGCATGAACGTGCGCGGCTGTGAGCTGGTGCGCAAGCTTTCAAAAACGCTTCACTTTTCTTACCGGAACAACGGCTCGCTCGTGTTGTGCTTCGACAAAGCGCAGACGGGCGATCTGGAAGCGCTGTATGAAAAAGGCGTGCAAAACGGCGTGAAAGGCTTAAAGATCCTCTCCGGCGACGAGGCGCGCGC
>CADBPF010000125.1 GCA_902796545.1 uncultured Ruminococcus sp.
CAAATTCGGCGCGGTCGTGGTCGCTCCGGGCTATCGGCGCGCCTTCACCGCGCCCTATCCCGCCGCGATCACGGACTGTTACGCCGCACTGTTATGGCTCAAACAAAACGCCATCGCTCTGCGCGTGCGCCCGGATCAGATCATGGTCGGCGGCGAAAGCGCCGGCGGCGGGCTTTGCGCCGCGCTCTGTATGCTCGCGCGCGACCGCGGCGAGGTGAACGTCGCCTATCAGATGCCCTTATATCCGATGCTCGATAATTTCGACACGCCCTCCTCCAAAGACAATCACGGGCATCTCTGGAACACGCGCAGAAACCACTTTGCCTGGAGCGTCTATCTGCGCGAAAACGCGCACAAGGCCGTTTCTCCCTACGCTTCCCCGTCCAGGCAGACCGACTATCGCGCCCTTCCGCCCTGCTACACCTTCGTGGGCGACGGAGAGCCCTTCCGCGACGAGACGCTGCGCTACGTGGAAAACCTGCGCCGCGCCGGGGTGGAAGCGCATATCGACGTGTATCGCACTTCCCTGCACTCCTTTGATCTGATGCGCCCGCTGCATCCCTTGAGCCGCCGCGCGATCGACGCCTTTGACCGGCGCTTTGCTTACGCCGTCAAGCACTATTTTGCCCCGCAGGAGCGGATCGACCGTTAAAAAAACAGTTAAAGGAAGGCTTCTATGGACAAAACGACAAAACAACTCAAAATCTGGAGATTGATCGCACTTTTATTTCTGGTCGCCCTGCTCGCGGTCAGCACCCTTTATGCCGTCGGCGTGGGGCTGAAACGGGAAAGCCCCGCCCCCGTCGTCACGGATCACACGGACAGCCCCTCCGACAGCGCGGAAAACGGCGATCCGCTTTCGCTCTGGACGGGCAAAAACCCGGCAAAGCAACAGCTGATCGACTACGTAAACGCCGTCACGCAAGAAGACGGAGCCGATTTTATCCCGGTCGAACACCGAATCGCCGTGTTCGATATGGACGGCACGCTGGCGTGTGAAACCTATTACACCTACTATGACACGATGATGTTCATCGAATACTGCCTGCACGACCATCCGGAACGCGTTTCGGACGAGCTCAAAGAGGTCGCCGCGTCGATCAAACCGGGCTATCTTGCGGACGAAACGCTGGCGAGGAACTTTGCCAAAGCCTACGCCGGGATGACCGTCGAGGAATTCTACGATTACGCGGTCTCCTTCGGCAAAAAACAGACCGCGAGCTTTCAGAATATGCGGTATATCGACAATTTCTATCTGCCGATGGTGGAGCTCGTGCAATATCTTTTCGACCACGATTTCACGATCTACGTGATCAGCGGAACGGAACGCACGACCACCCGGGCGATCATCGCCAACTCTCCGATCAAGGATTACGTAAAGCCGGAGCACGTGATCGGCACCGATTTCGAGGTCAAGCAAAAGGGGCATGAGAACGAGCCGTCCAACATGGATTACAAATACGAAAACGGCGACGAATTGGTCCTGACCGGCGGTTTTGTTCAGAAAAACCTCAACGCGAACAAGTCGATCTACGTCCAGCGCGAGATCGGACAGCGCCCGGTACTCGCGTTCGGCAACAGCGGAAGCGATACCAGTATGATGAATTATACGATCGATTCCAGAAACCCCTATCCGGCGCAAGCCTATATGGTCGTCGCCGACGACGACGTGCGGGAATGGGGCACGCAGGACTGGGAAGCAAAATCGGCGGACTACGCCGCCAAAGGCTTTATTCCAATCTCGATGAAAGACGATTTTGCCGTGATCTATCCGGAAGAGATCGTCAAGGCGCCCGAGCAATACGTTCCGTATGAAGAAACGCTAAAAGAAGCCGCGTAAGCAAGCGAAAGGCCGATGAGATGAACACACAAAAAAGATTCGGGCTATCCAAGCCCAAAGCGATCGCTTTATTCCTCCAGATGATCCTGATTCTGTTTGCGAGCGCAAGCACGATATTCATCCTGTGGTTCAGCGTCACGCATCACACGGGGCCGCTCTTTATCGTTTCTTACGCCGTCGTGCTGATCTCCTATCTCGCGATCATCTTTTACGCGTCTTACGGATATCGAAAAGACGACTCCTATTTTTTGGGCGCGATCGGCGCGTTTTGCGCCGCGATCCTACTCAACGTTCTGCTTCCCTTCCGCACGCCGTTCCAACTCCTGACGCTGACGGTCCTGTTCGGTCTGTATATCGCGTTCGCGTGCCGGCATACCGAACGGAAAACCGCAAACGCCCTGCTGTTCTTCATGCTCGCGTTCGCTGCGGCGTTTTCGATCTATTCCACGTTCACCGCGCGAACGGAAAACCTAAACGAGCTTTCGTCCAACGCGCTGTCGGTCACGGCGATGTATCTTTCCATCTGGACGCCCGTGATCATGACCGTGACCGTTGGTCTTGCGCACAGCGTGCGAAGTAAAAGAAACGCCTGAAGCTGATAAAACCGCGGGGACGACCCGCAAAAAACCGACCGGAAAGGTTTGCCTTTATGAAACGAAAACTTTTACGCGCGTCGCTTCTTTTCGTACTTCTGGCGGGGATCCTTCTGGCTTCCGGCTGTGCCGGAGCCGAAGAAAAGCCGGATGAGGTGATCGGCATCATCGGCGCGATGGACGTTGAGGTGAATTCCTTAAAAGAAGCGGCAAAGATCACGAAAACCACCGCGGTCGCCGGGATGGAGTTCTGCGAAGGCACGCTCGGCGCAAAGCGCGTTGTGATCGTCAAATGCGGAATGGGAAAGGTGAACGCCGGGATCTGCGCAAATACGCTGATCGCCGATTTTCATTGCGGCAAGATCATCAACACCGGGGTTGCGGGATCGCTGGACAACCGAATCGAGATCGGCGATATCGTGGTCTCCACGGACGCCGTGCAGCACGATTTCGACGCAAGTTACCTCGGCTTTGAAAAAGGCGAGATCCCCTATACCGGGCTTTTCGCGTTCCGGGCGGATGAAGCTATGCGCGCTTCGGCGGTCCGTGCGGTGCAAAGATCCGCGCCCGAGATCCACGTGTTTGAGGGCAGGATCTGTTCGGGCGACCAGTTCATCTCCGAAAAAGAGCAGCGGGAAAAGATCCTTTCGGATTTCGGCGGGATGTGCTGTGAAATGGAGGGCGCCGCGATCGCGCAGGCCTGCTATCTCAACGACACGCCCTTTATCATCATCCGCGCCATTTCGGACAAGCCGGACGAAACCGAGTTTGTCGATTACAAGATTTTCGAGGCGCAGGCCGCCGCGAGATGCGCGAAGATCGTCCGCGACCTGATAGAGACCCTGTAACGCGTACCAAACACAAAAAACGCACCCGCCCGGGAAGTTTTTATGCGAGCCTATATGGAATCCGGTTTTTATCTTGCTTATCTTGTCGGAATGCTGATGCTCCCGAAAACGATCTGCTGCGCCGCCGTCGGTCTCATGGGCGCGCGGGATGCAAAACAAAGCGGCGCTTAAGCTTTTTTCCGAAAAAATCCGGTCTTTCCAAAGCAAGGCGGACCAACGCCCGACCGTGATAAGGCAGTAATTTTGAAAACGGTCAAAAACAACTGAATTAGCACGGTTAAGGCAAGAAAACACCGAGATTACAGAATGCCGCGGTAGGATAAGGAAGTAATTCCAAAACAATACCGCAGCGTCGCAAAGGCAAAGAATAACGCTCAGAAAGGCGAAATGCTTTTCTGGGCGTTTTTTATATTATTATAAATCCACACATTCGATTTATTTCTTGTTATCGCCTACAATATAGGAAAAGGAGGCGAGAACTATGAAAAAAATACTA